>JAICVP010000195.1 GCA_025935275.1 Thermoleophilia bacterium | reverse complement strand
GTGAGCTTCGCGCGGGTGAGCTGGAGGTCGAGGTGCTTCGGGCCCTCGGGCGTCGCCGTGACGTACGGCAGGTTGATCTGCGTGGACATCGTCGAGGAGAGCTCGATCTTCGCCTTCTCGGCGGCCTCGTAGAGACGCTGGAGCGCCATGCGGTCGCCGACGAGATCGATGCCCTGCTCGCGCTTGAACTCGGCCACCATCCAATCGACGATTGCCTTGTCGAAGTTGTCGCCGCCGAGGTGGTTGTCGCCGTTCACGGCCTTCACCTCGAAGACACCCTCGCCGAGGTCGAGGATCGAGACGTCGAACGTCCCGCCGCCCAGGTCGAACACGAGGATGGTCTGGTCGGACTCCTTCTCGAGCCCGTAGGCGAGCGACGCGGCGGTCGGCTCGCTGATGATGCGCAGGACGTTCAGCCCGGCGATCTTGCCGGCGTCACGCGTGGACTCGATCTGCGCGTCCGCGAAGTACGCGGGCACGGTGATGACCGCGTCCGTGACGGGCTCGCCGAGGAACGCCTCCGCGTCCGTCTTGAGCTTCTGCAGGATCATCGCGCTGATCTCCGGCGGGGCGTACTCCTTGTCGCCCGCCTTCACGCGCACGTCACCGTTCGGGCCGGACTCCACCTCGTACGGGACGATCTTCATCTCCTCCGAGACCTCGTCGAACTTGCGGCCCATGAAGCGCTTGATGGAGAAGATGGTGTTCTGCGGGTTCGTGACCTGCTGGCGCTTCGCTGGCGCCCCGACGAGCCGCTGGCCATCCCGGGTGAACGCGACCACGGACGGCGTCGTGCGCCCGCCCTCCGCGTTCGGGATGACCGTGGGCTCCCCGCCCTCGAGCACGGCCATCGCGGAGTTGGTCGTGCCAAGGTCGATTCCGATTGTCTTTGCCATGGATGAAGTTCCCTCCGTTACTGGACTGCTTAGAAAATCTAAGTCTTGTTATAGCAACTTATCACGCGCCCCGCAGGCGTCCGAAAACCAACGAAGGCGCCCAATCGGGCGCCTTCGTCGGGCACTTCAGAGAGAGTCGCGAACTAGATCCGGTCGCTGACCTCGTCCTTGGCGTCTTCCGCCTTGTCCTTGGCCTCGCCCCACTTCTGCTGGGCCTGGCCCTGCTTCTCACGCATCTCGTCGTCGGTGAGCTTGCCTTCCTGCTCCTTCAGCTCGCCTTCGACCCTGTCGGTTTCTCCACCCATGGTGACCCCCTTCGTTGAGGTAGAGCCTATTTCCCCTGCAAATCCCCTTCCAAAACGGGGACAGGAGCGCGCCGCCTGAGGCCGCGGCCCGGCTCGAGCACCTCGCCGCTCTTGCGGACGATCATCGCTACCGAGACGAGGATGACCGCACCTGCCGCCAGCATTTGCCCGGTGATCTCCTCGCCGAGGAAGAGGGCGCCGAGCGCCACTGCGATGACAGGGTTCACGTAGGCGTACGTGCCCACGAGGGAGATCGGCGCGTTGCGGAGGAGCCAGACGTAGGCGACGAAGCCGACGAGGGTCCCGACCACGACGAGGTAGCCGATCGCCCCGATCGAACCCGCGCTCGGGTGCAGATCGCCGAGCTCGCCGCTCGCCGCGCCGGCGACGAGGAGGAGCGCACCGCCGCAAAGGGCGGCGAGCCCGGCGGAGACGAGCGGCCGCTCGGGCAGCGCCGCTCCGCGTGAGTAGAGAGACCCGGCGGCCCAGGCGAGCGCGGACAGGACGCAGACCACGGCGCCCAGCCGGTCGAAGCTGCCTTCGCCGAAGGGGTCGAAGAGGAAGGCCAGGCCGACGAAGCCGACGACGAGGCCGAGCGTCGCGCTCGGGTGCAGGCGCTTGCCGAAGAAGACGCGGTCAAGCAGCGCCATCCAGAGCGGGATGCTGCCGATCAGGAGCGCCGCCACTCCAGAGGGGACGGTCTGCTGGGCCCACGCGAGCCCGCCGTGGCCGAGGAGAAAGAGCGCGCCGCCGAAGATGAAGCCCGATCGGATCTGCGGCCACCCGAGCGGATCCCGCTTTCGGTCACCGCGCGGAAGCGCCCAGGCGAGCAGCAGCGTCCCGGCCGTCACATGGCGGAAGCCCATGGCGAGCAGCGGCGGCACGTCGCGGACCGCGATCGTGACCGCCATGAAGGTCGAGCCCCAGACGACGTAGATCGTCGCCAGAGCAAGCCAGACCCTGGGGCTGTACGACGCGGCCATGAGCCGAGGATGCCCGCGGCGGATGATCACCTCCATTCGGATTCCCGTCGGTATCCATTACGTGCGGTAATGGCTCGGGGAGGGCAGGCTAGGGTATGAGCGTGGCGCTCGAAGACACCTTCCACCGGCCGCTGCGCGACCTCCGTGTCTCGATCACGGACCGCTGCAACTTCCGGTGCGTCTACTGCATGCCCAAGGAGGTCTACGGGCGCGACTACGCGTTTCTGCCCCGGCGCGACCTCCTCACCTTCGAGGAGATCGTTCGGCTCGCGCGCGTCTTCGCGGGCCTCGGCGTGGAGAAGATCAGGCTGACCGGCGGCGAGCCGCTCATCCGCCGCGATGTCGAGCACCTCGTCGAGATGCTGGCGGAGATCCCAGGCCTCGACCTGACTCTGACCACGAACGGAGCCTTGCTCGCGCAGAAGGCGCAAGCCCTTCGAGACTCCGGCCTCGGCCGCATCACGGTCAGCCTCGACTCGCTGGACGACGATGTCTTCCGCGCGATGAACGACGTCGACTTCCCCGTCCGGACCGTTCTCGAGGGGATCGAGACCGCCGCGGCGGCCGGGCTTCCCGTGAAGGTCAACGTCGTCGTCAAGCGCGGGGTCAACGAGGACAGCGTCCTGCCCATCGCCCGGCACTTCCGCGAGCGAGGGCACATCGTGCGCTTCATCGAGTACATGGACGTCGGGTCGACGAACGGCTGGCGGATGGACGACGTCGTGCCCGCGGCCGAGATCGTCGCCGCGATCGACGCGGAACTGCCGCTCGAGCCCCTGCCGCCCCGTTATCCCGGCGAGGTCGCCGAGCGCTACCGCTACCGCGACGGAAGCGGCGAAATCGGAGTCATCGCCTCGGTCACGCGGCCGTTCTGCGGCGCCTGCACGCGCGCCCGCCTGTCGGCCGACGGCTCTCTCTACACCTGCCTCTTCGCGAGGACCGGACACGACCTGCGGGCCCTCGTGCGCGGGGGAGCCGGCGACGACGAGATCGCGGCCGCCCTCGGCGGGATCTGGCGCGAGCGAACGGACCGGTACTCCGAGCTCCGCTCCGCCGCGACAGGCGACCTGCCCAAGGTCGAGATGTCCTACATAGGCGGCTGAAGGGTTAGGCTCGCGCCGTGGCCAACCCGAAGCTCGCACGCGCAAAGCAGGCCTACACCGACGAGGCGCGCCGACTGGCGGCGCAGTCCATGGCGCAGCTCGAGGAGGCGAAGGTCACTCCGGACGCCCTCACGATCTCGGGCGTCGCCCTCTGCATCGCCGGCTCAGTCGCGGTTTTCTTCGAGTACCTCGGCTGGGGCTTCTACTGGCTCGGTGCGGTGCTCTTCGTGGTCGGATCCGTCCTGGACATCCTCGACGGCGCGCTCGCGCGAAGCCGCGGGATCGGAAGCCCCTTCGGCGCCTTCCTCGATTCGACCGTTGACCGCGTGGGCGAGGGGTTCATGATCGGCGCGATCGGGCTCGTCCTCATGCGCCACGACCAGATGTGGGGCGTGGCGCTCGCCTTCGCCGCCGTCGCCGGCTCTTTTCTCGTCAGCTACGCCCGGGCGAGAGCCGAGGCGCTCGGCCTCCGCGGCGACGTGGGCCTCGGGAGCCGCGCCGAGCGCGTGGTCGTGATCACTACGGGCCTCGTCCTCGCCCCGCTCCACGAGCTCGTCCTGCCCGCGACGATGGCCCTGCTTGCTACGTCGGCGTGGATCACGGTCGTACAGCGGGTCCTCTTCGTCCGCAAGCAGCTCCGCGGCGCCTGATAGCACATTTGTGCTATCACTAGTCCGATGGCACGGGAGCGCAAGGATGTCCTCGTCCGCATTCCTGCGGAGCTCAAGCGCGAGCTCGCGCGCGAAGTAGAGGCGACCGAAGGCAACCTCAACGACCTTGCGGTCGGCATCCTCGCGTCCCGCTTCGCCGTCCCCTTCGAGCCGAGCGGCCGCAAAGGTAGCGCGCCCAGCACCACGGGCGACGTGCTCCTCCGCATGCCTCCCGCGCTGAAGGACAAGCTTTCACGGCGTGCGCGCGAACGGAAGCGAACGCTGAACCAACTCGTCGTCGAAACGCTGGAAGAGCGATTCGACGAAACC
>JAICVP010000017.1 GCA_025935275.1 Thermoleophilia bacterium | reverse complement strand
CGGATCCCGTACTTGTCCACGAGGGTGTACGCGGCGATGAAGCAGGCGATGGAGAGGCCGAAGAGAACTCCGGCGGGCTCGGCCGAGCGGCGGAGGCCTCGGACGAGCAGGACGCCGATGCCGACCAGGCAGACGCCGGCCGCCTGCTGCGGGGAAGTCCCGAGCCCCAGGGCGACCACGCCGACGACCAGCACGAGGACGGGGGCGGTCCCGCGCGCGATCGGGTAGACGACCGACAGCTCGGCGCGCACGTAGGCAGCCGCGAGCAGGATGACGTAGCCGAGCTGGAGGAACGACGTGACGACGATGTACGGGATCGCCGCCGGCTCGAGCCTCCACGTCAGCGCTGCGACCGGCGCGTAGGCGACGAGCGCAACGAGGAGCGCCACGGCCGTGGCCGCCTCAGGGTCCTTCGCGCGGGCGATGAGGAGGTTCCAGAAGGCATGCAGGAACGCGGCGGCGAGAGCGAGCGCGAGGGCGTCCAGCGGCACGGCGATAGTCTCCCCTGCCGATGAGACGGCCGCGCGCGATCGTGTTCGACTTCAACGGGACGCTCTCCCACGACGAGCCGATCCTGTGCGAGATCTTCATCGAGCTCTTCGGCGAGCATGGCAAGCCGCTCTCAGCCCAGGAGTACTTCGACGTGCTCGCCGGCCTGTCGGACCCCGAGATCGTGCGCACCTGGCTCGGTCGCGACCACCCCGACGTCGACGAGGTGATCGAGGAGCGGATCCGCCGCTACCGGGCCGCCGTCGCCGACGGCTCGAGCGTCCCGCCGGAGCTCCGAGAGGCGGTGCACTACGCGGCGGAGCGCGTCCCGCTCGCAATCGTCTCGGGCGCCGCGCGCCCCGAGATCGAGCCGGTGGTCGAGGCTGCCGGGCTGACGGGCTGCTTTCAGGCGATCGTGCCTGCCGAGGACGTGGACGAAGGCAAGCCGGCGCCGGACGGCTACCTCCGCGCGCACGAGCTCCTCGGAGAGGACCTTCCCGCCGCAGACTTCCTCGTCTTCGAGGACACCGAGGCGGGCGTCGCCTCGGCCAAGGCCGCAGGCATGCGCTGCTTCGCGGTCCTCGGCACCCTCTCGCCCGAACGGCTGGCGCAGGCTGACGAGATCGTCGAGCGGATCGACCTGGCGCTCATGCAGCGGCTCTTCGGCGAGGCGTGACGCCGCTCGTCCTCGCGCACCGCGGCGCGTGCTGGGAGGCGCCCGAGAACACCCTGGAGGCCTTCGAGCTCGCGATCGCCGAGGGGGCCGACTACGTCGAGTTCGACGTCCGGGCCAGGCGCGGCGAGCTGGTCATCTGCCACGACCCGGGCCCGCCCGACGAGGTGCCCACCCTGGAGGAGGTGTTGGCGGCCCTGACCGGCCGCATCGGCCTGTGCGTCGAGGTGAAGGAGGAGGAGACGACCGACGCGGTGCTCGACGCACTCGAGCGCCACGCCGTTCGTCCGGGCGAGCTCATCGTCGTCTCCTTTCAGACGGGCGCCGTTCGGCGCGTGGCCGAGCGCCGCCCTGAGCTCCGCTGCGTCCTCCACACGCACGAGCCCGAAGAGGCGGCGGGCTACTGGGGAATCGGCTTCGAGGAGCCGGCGGAGACCGACCGCATCGCGGCGGCCCAGGCCGCGGGGCTTGCGACCACGGTCTTCACGGTCAACGACCCTGAACGGATGCTCGAGCTCGCCGCCCTCGGCGTGACCGGGATCTTCACTGACCGGCCGGCGCTCGCTCGGCGGGCCCTTCAGGCTGCTCGCTGAGCGCGAGGACGCGGCCCCCATCGGCCGGGAAACTGGCCGCGACCTGTGAACCGACCGGCAGCTCTGCCGCGCGGTGACCAGGAAGATCGGCGGAGAGCTCATGCTCGCCCGCGTCCACCTTCACACGCGTGATGGCGCCGAGGAAGATGTGCGCGACGACCTCGCCGACGAGCGCGGACGACGCGGCCCCATCCGCGCGCTGGAGATCCAGGATCTCAGGCCGGATGAGGACGAGCACCCGCTCGCCGCGCGGCAAGCCGCGTGCGTCCGTCACGGCGAGCACCATCCCGTTCACCTGCACCTGCCCTTCCTCGGCAACGGTCGCCTCGAGACGGTTCATCGTCCCGATGAACTCGGCGACGAAGGGCGTGCCGGGGGCGTTGTAGATCTCCGCCGGCGCACCGATCTGCTCGATCTGCCCCTGGGAGAGGACGGCGACCCGGTCCGAGACCGAGAGCGCCTCCTCCTGGTCGTGCGTCACGTAGAGGGTCGTGATCCCGAGTTGGGTCTGCAGCCGGCGAATCTCCTCGCGGAGCTGGACGCGGACCTTGGCGTCGAGCGCAGAGAGCGGCTCGTCGAGCAGGAGCACGCGCGGCTCGATGGCCAGGGCCCGCGCGAGCGCGACACGCTGCTGCATCCCACCGGAGAGCTGGTGCGGGTAGCGCTTGGCCGCAGCTGAGAGCCCGACGAGCTCGAGAAGGTCCTCCACCCGCTTGCGCCGCTCGGCACCGCTCTGGCCCCGGACCCGGAGGCCGAACTCGACGTTCGCCTCGGCGGTCATGTTCGGGAAGAGCGAGTAGGCCTGGAAGACCATGCCCATGTCACGATGGTTGGGCGGCACGTTCGTCAGGTCCTTGCCCTCCACCACGACCCGGCCCGAGGTCGGCCGCTCGAAGCCCGCGACAATGCGGAGCGCGGTCGTCTTCCCGCAACCGGACGGACCGAGCAGCGACAGGAACTCCCCTGCCTGGATGGAGACGTCGATCTCCTCGATGGCAGTGAAATCGCCGAATTCCTTGTGCAGCTTCTCGAGCTCGAGGTATGCCATCAGCGGGCTCCTCCTCCCACCTGGACGGCCGTGCGCCCGGGCCGGCGTCCGACGAAGAGGATCCCCAGGAGCGCAAGCCATGTGATCCCGAAGGAGATGATCGTCAGGGCCGCCGCCGGGTTCGCCTTCGTCTGGCCGATGTAGTTGATGTAGGTCGGGAACGTGTTGAAGAGAGCGAGGCTCGCCATCGTGAACTCGCCCATGACGAGCGCGAAGGTGAGGAAGGCGCCCGCGAGCGCGCCGGTCAGGATGTTCGGCAGGATCACCTTCCAGAGGGTGCGCGTCCAGCCGGCGCCGAGGCTCTGGGAGGCCTCGGTGAGCGTGTGCACGTCGATGGCGCGAAACGCGTTGTCGAGCGCGAAGAACATGAACGGGAACCCGAGGACGACGTAACCCGGGACGAGGTAGTACGGCGAGCCGAGGTACTTCCCCGGCACCCACTGGTAGTTGTAGACGTAGAGGATCCCGACGATGAGGACGATCGGCGGGACGACGAACGGGAGGGCGCAGAGGAACTGCACGAGCGGGCGGAACTGCGGCAGGCGGAGATGCACCCAGTAGACCGTGGGAATGAAGAGCAGGAGCGCCACGATGATGGTCACGATCGCGAGCTTCAGCGACAGGAAGAAGGTGTCGCGGAACTGCGGGTCGTCGAAGATCTCGCGGTAGGCCGCGAAGCTGTAGGAGTCGCCGTCCTTGAAACTGAACTCGGCGGTCGCGGCCAGCGGAAGGAGGAAGTAGAGGAGGCCGACGGCGACCCAGAACCAACCCGACCTGGTCACTGGACGCTCCTCCGCCAGCGCGAGGCCCGCCGGTCGAGCACGAAGTAGATCGCCATCGCCACGGCGATGACGATCACCATCCCGAACGCGAGCGCGTACGCCTGGTGCGGGTCGGACAGGACGTTGCCGTTGATGAGCTCGCCGATCTTCAGCGGCACGAGCCCGATGTGCCCTGAGGTCAGCGCGTATGCGGTTGCGTACGCCGCGAACGATCCTCCGAAGAGGAGCACCATCGAGCCGAGGATCGACGGTAGGAGCACCGGGACGCCGACGTAGCGCCAGTACTGCGTCGAGGTGGCGCCGAGGTTCGACGCGGCCTCACGCCACTCGGCTTTGAGGCCGTCGATGGCGGGGGCGATGATGATGATCATCAGCGGGATCTGGAAGTAGAGGTAGGTGACGACCAGGCCCCAGAACCCGAAAAGCGTGAAGCCGTGGTCGTACGGGTTGAGCCCCATGGCATCGAGCGCGCGCGTCGCCATTCCGACTGTGCCGAGCGTGGAGATGAACGCGAACGCGAGCGGGACCCCGCCGAAGTTCGCCGCCACCCCGGAAAAGGTCAGGAACGCCGGCCTGAGGAGCCTCGGTGCACCGGGCGAAAGCGCTGCGTACGCGATCAGGAACCCGAGCGCGCCGCCGAGGAGCGCGGTGATGAGGCTGATCTCGACGCTCTTGACGTACGCGTCGAGCGACGAGCCCTTGAAGATGTCCTTGAAGAACTCCGTCGTGAACTCGCCGTCCTGAGTCCGGAACGCGCCGATCAGGAGCGCGCCCGCGGGCACGAGCAGGAAGGCCGCGGCCCAGGCGAGGAACGGCACGAGCCCGAGCCAGGCGAGAGGAAAACGCCGCCCGGCCTGCCGCGGTGCGGCCGGCCGGACGGCGTCGATCGATTCCGCTGAGGCCGCCAGGGCTTACCCCGCGACCGCGTCCCAACCGTCGGCGATGACCTGCGTCGCCGCGTCGTTCTGCTCCGGCGTCGGGAACTGGACGTCCGTGTAGAGATCCGCGGACGGCAGCGCGTCGAGTAGCTCCTGGGGCACGACGCCGCGGTCGGACAGATCCTGGAACCGCGCCGGGTGCGAGTACCCCTTGAGCCAGAGGAGCTGGCCCTCGTCGGAGTAGAGGAACTCCTGCCAGAGCCGCGCGGCGAACGGATGCGGCGCGTCCGCGTTGATCGCCTGGCAGTAGAAGTTCCCGACCGCCGCGTCCTCGGGGACGGTCACTTCCCACGTGATGTTCGACTTGAACTCGGAGCCGTAGGCGATCTGCAGGTAGTCCCAGTCGATCGTCACGGGCGTCTGGCCGTTCGCCACCGTCGCCGGTGTGGCGTCGACGGTGATGAAGTTGCCCATGTCCTTCAGCTCCTTGAAGAAGTCGATGCCGGGCTGGATGTCGTCGAGCGATCCCCCGTTCGCGACCGAGGCGGCGAACACCGCTCCGAACGCCGAGCCCGACTCGCGCGGGTCGCCGTTCAGGGCGACCTTGCCCTTGTACTCGGGCTTCTTGAGGTCGGCCCAGGTCGCCGGGAGCGGAGCGACCTTCGTGTTCGCGCCGAGCGAGACCGCGCCCCAGTAGTCGCCTACCCAGGCGCCGTCCGCGTCCTTCAGGTCGTCCGGGACCGTGTCCCACTGAGAGTTCTGGTAGTTCGCATAGAGACCACCCGTCTTGCCCTCTGCCGCAAACGACGGGCCCACGTCGAGAACGTCCGGCGCGCGATCCTGGCCCTTCAAGGACTTGACGGCCTGGTTCTCCTCCGCCGACGAGCCGTTCGGGTTCGCGTTGTTGATCTTGATTCCGTACTTGGACTGGAAGGTGTCCATGATTTCGCCGTAGTTCGCCCAGTCCGGCGGGAGCGCGATCGTGTTCAGCTCGCCCTCCTCCTTCGCGGCGGCGATCAGGTCATCCATGGAGATGTCGGCGCCGGAGGCCGGAACCTCCGTAGTGCCCCCGCCACCGGTCCCGGTGCCGCCGGTCGAGCTCGACTCCTCACCCCCGCATGCAGCCGCGATCGCCGGCAGCGCTGTCAGGCCGGCTCCGAACACGACGCCGCGTCGCAAGAGCGAGCGCCTCGTGAGCCGGGACTCCTCGAGAGCACGCTTGACGCGCTCTTCCAACTCGCGGTCCTGCATGTGATCCTCCTCGCGTCGTGTTGGGGGTTCCGATGGTCTCACGGAGCTAGGCTCCCTTCAAGATGCGCACACACGTTTTTCTCCAGAAGGGCACCTGGCTCAAATGTGCGCTGCACGCGCACACGACCAACTCCGACGGGGAGCTCGCGCCGGCGGAGCTCGTCCGCCACTACGAGGAGGCCGGATTCGACGCGCTCGTCATCACCGACCACTGGATCCGCACGGTCGAGCCCTCAACTGAGCGGCTGCTGGTGGTTCCCGGCACGGAGCTCGACGCGCTGCGCCGCGACGGGAAGACGTACGCGCACGTGCTCGCGCTCGGGATCGAGGCCGATCCGGAGCCGCCCGCCGCGGACTTCCCCGGGCTTGAGGAGACCGTCGCCTGGGTGCGTGCCAACGGAGGCGTGCCCTTCGTCGCGCACACGTACTGGAGCGGGCTACGCACCGACGAGTTCGAGGGCATCGAAGGCCTCGCCGGGATCGAGGTCTTCAACGTGGGCTGCGAGCTCGAGGTCGGGCGCGGCCACGCCGGGCTCCACTGGGACGAGGCGCTCGAGGCAGGCCGCGACCTGCTCGCCATCGCGACGGACGACTCCCACCATCCCGGCAAGGACAGCGCACAGGCGTGGGTCTGGGCGCGCTGCGCGGAAAAGAGCGGCGAGGCGCTCCTCGCCGCTCTCGACTCGGGCTCCTTCTACAGCTCGAGCGGCCCTGAGATCGAGGCGCTGGAGACCGACGGCGACGAGGTCCGCATCCGCTGCAGCCCCGCGCGCAGCATCACGCTGCTCACCGGCCGGACGAAGGGGGCACGCGTGAACGCCGGCGACGGCGCCTACATCTACTCCGGCGAGGTGCTCGCCACCGACGGCAACGGCCTCATCACGGAAGCGCGCCTCACGCGCCCGCGAGGAACCCCACACGGACGCCTCGAGGTCGAAGACGACGCCGGCCGGCGCGCCTGGACGAATCCGCTATGGCCCTAGAGTGGCGGGGGGACGCGTTGGAGGAGCTCGCTGGCCGCGAGTTCGACCTCCTGGTCATCGGCGGCGGCATCGTCGGCGCAGGAATCGCGAACGAGGCGGCCAACGCCGGGCTCGCCGTCGCCCTCGTCGACAAGGGCGATTTCGGCGCCGCGACGTCGAGCTCGTCGTCGAAGCTCATCCACGGCGGCCTCCGCTACCTGCGTCTCGGCGACGTGCGCCTCGTCCGGGAGGCCCACAAGGAGCGGCGCGCGCTCATGCGCGTGGTCGCGCCGCACCTCGTCCGGCGGCTGCCTTTCCTCTTTCCGGTCTACGAGGACGGGCCCTACCGGGCCTTCACGATACAGACCGGCCTCTGGCTCTACTCCACCCTCGCACGCGAGCGCCTCGGCGGGCTCGTGCCCCCGGAGCGATCGCAGCGCAGCATCCCCTCCCTTCGGCTCGAAGGCCTCCGGGGCTGCGGGCTGTACGCGGACGCGTGGACCCATGACAGCCGGCTCTGCCTCGCCAACGTCCGCGCGGCGGCCGACGCGGGCGCGAGCGTCCTCAACTACGCGGAGGTGACCGAGCTCCGCAAGGAGGGCGGGCGCGTGGCGGGCGCAGAGGTCCGCGACAGTCTTGGCGGCGAGACCGCGAGCGTGCAGGCGCGCGTGGTCGTCAACGCGACCGGGCCCTGGGTCGACCGGCTCCGGCGGCTCGAGGATCCGGGGGCGGCGCCCTCCATTCGCCTGAGCAAGGGCGCGCACGCGCTGCTCCGCCTCGAGCAGCCGTGGAGCGCGGCGCTCACCATTCCGCACGACACAGTTCGCGTCTCCTTCGCCGTCCCGTGGGAGGGCATGCTCCTCCTAGGGACGACGGACACGCTTTACGAAGGGAACCCCGACGACGTGGCCGCCACCCCCGAGGACGTCGATCAAATCCTCGCCGAGGCGGCCGTCGCGCTCGAGCCCGACGTGCTCAGGCCGGATGCCATCCGCTCGGTCTACGCGGGTCTACGGGTTCTCCCGGGCGCCGAAGGAGCGACCGCGAACGCTCGGCGAGAGACCGTCTACCAGCGTGGCTCCGGCGGGATGCTCACGGTCGCGGGCGGGAAGCTGACGACCTACCGGGAGATCGCCCTCGCCGCCCTTCGCCAGGTGCGCGCCGATCTCGGGTTGCACCGGCTCCCCGATCGCCCCGTGCCCCTGCCCGGCGCCGAGGGTCTGGCCGAAGCGGGCGTCCACCTCGCCCGCGCCAACCCCGACCTGGAGCCCGCCGTGCGCTCGAACCTGGCCCACCTCTACGGAAGCCTCGCGGCCGAGGTGCTCGAAGAGGC
Source organism: Thermoleophilia bacterium (assembly GCA_025935275.1). GTDB lineage: Bacteria > Actinomycetota > Thermoleophilia > Gaiellales > Gaiellaceae > DATEOR01. The sequence continues at coordinate 7,732 of JAICVP010000017.1, read as the reverse complement.
GGCCGACGATCCTGCTCTCCTCGAGCGGCTGAACCCCGACGGCCCGGACATCGCCGCCCAAGCGGTCTACGCGCAGCGGCGCGAGTGGGCCTGCAAGCCGGAGGACATCCTCAGGCGCCGCACGACTCTGGAGCTGCGCGGCCTGCGCCCGACGAAGCAGCTCGCCGAAGTCCTGGGCTAGATCTCCACGATCACGGTCTTCGTCTCCGTGAACGTGTCGAAGGGGTGCCGGCCGCCGACGCGGCCGATCCCGCTGCGCGACCCTGCCCGGCCCCCGAAGGGCAGGTGGCTCTCCCAGTAGTTGGAGGACTCGTTGACGTTCACCCAGCCTGCGCGCGCCGACTCGGCGAAGCGCAGGCCGCGGCGCAGGTCCTGCGTGAAGACCGACGCGAGCAGGCCGTACGGGGACTCGTCGATCAGCGCGAGGGCCTCGTCCTCGCTCTTGATCGTGGAGATGGGGACGATGGGGCCGAAGGTCTCCTCGGTGGACACCTCCATGTCGTGTGTGACGCCGTCGAGCACCGTCGGCTCGTAATAGAGGCCGGTCGGATAGCCCTGCGCGCGACTCCCGCCCGCGACGACCTCCGCGCCGCGCTCGACCGCATCGCCGATGTGGCGGTCCATCTTCTCCGCCACCGGCTCGTTGTTGAGCGGGCCCATCGTCGTGTCGTCGGCGAAGGGGTCGCCCAGGCGGACCTCCTTCGCCATGGCGGCAGCGAGCTTGTCCAGATACGCGTCGTGTACCGACTCGTGCACGAGGAAGCGCTCCCCCGCGGTGCAGCTCTGGCCGGCGCACAGAAAGGAGGCGACGAGCGTGCCCTCGACGGCCTTGTCCAGGTCGGCGTCGTCGAGGACGACCACCGGTCCGTTCCCGCCCATCTCGAGCAGGAGGGACTTGCCGGCGGCCCGCTCGGCGACCTTGTAGCCGGTCGTGATCGAGCCGACGAAGCCGATCGCATGCGTGCCGGTGCTCCCCGCGATCTCATCGCCGACCACTGCGCCCTCGCCCGTGACCATGTTGAAGGCCCCGGCCGGGAGCTCGGCCGCAGCGATGCATTCTGCGAGCTTCACGGCCGCCACCGTGGTCGTCGGCGCTGGCACCCAGACGACCGCGTTCCCGGCGGCGAGCGCGGGCGCGACCACCTCGGCCGGCATCGTGTACGGCCAGTTCCAGGGAGTGATGACGCCCACGACGCCCTTGGGCACCCGGTAGACGAGCACCCGCTTCCCCCCGTCCACCGACGGTGGCATCGTCCCTTCCAGCCGCTTCGCGTCCGCGGCGGCCATGAGCCAGTACTGCTCGAGCTCGTCGACCTCATCGTAGGCCTCCGCCTTCAGAGGCTTGCCCTGGTCGAGCGTCAGCATGCGTGCGAGATCCTCACGGCGCTCCGCGATCACGGCGGCGATCCGGTCCATCGCCTCGGCGCGCTCGAACGCTGATCGCGCGGCCCAGTCCCGCCAGGCAGCGTTGGCCGCCGCGATCGCGCGCTGCGCGTCCTCCCGGGTACCGGCAGGAAAGCTGCCGAGACTGTCGCCCGTCGCAGGGCTCGTGGCCTCCATGCGCTCGCCCGACCCGCTCTCGACCCACTCGCCCGCGATGTACATCCGGTGCTCCACGGCGGGAGTCTCGCATCAGCCCATCCGTTTGTGAACGGACGGCTATGGAGTCTGCGCGTCCAGGCTCCCCCTTGGACGCCCCAGTGAGGCGGGCGGGGCTGTGGCGCCCGTCCGCCTCTCGATCTCAACGAAGCAAGAGAAGCAACGCCACCCCGAGCGCGAAGACGACGAGACCCGCAACGAGCGCAGCCAGGCTCCCTGGCCGGCCGACGGGCGGATCTGGCGCCCGGTCCTTCGGAGGCTGCTGCGGAGGAGTCGGCGGTCCGATCTGGGCCACGGCTAGTGCGCCGGTGGCTCCCAGCCCTCGAGCACGGGCGGGTGGTAGTCGGTGCCCACCGTCTTCGAGCCCTCGACCCACGGGCCGAGCTCGGGCTGGGGAAACTTCGTGTGCTTCTCCTTCAGCTGGATGCCATAGGAGTTCCCGGACTGCAGGTGCTTGACGAGGACCTTGCGGGCGATCTCGTTCTCGCGCCCCTCGGGGATGTCGAAGTAGATACGGATGAAGGAGTTGGAGTAGCGGTCGAAGACCGCGGGAGTGCCCTCCTCCTCGAGGAGCTCGACGTCCTCGAGCCAGTTGATGTCCTGGCCCGGCGTCGCGGCGTCGAGATCGACGTCTTCGATCTCCGCGATGTCCTCCTGGTAGGCCTGGCGCTTTCCCGAGAGGTACTCGGAGTCGATGTCCTTGATCTTTTCCGGCTCGCCGCGCTCGACCATCAGTCGGCCGCTCCAGCCATGTCCTCACTGGACTCGGGCAGGTAGTCGACCGGGAACTCGAGATGCTTCTCGAGCAGGCGCTCGATCTTCTGCAGCGCGCGCTCCTCGGTCACGCCCGGGATCCAGTCGGTGCCGGCGAGCGGCACCTTCGCCATCGCGGCCGCCTCGACCGTCAGCGCGCAGAGGTCCTCGGGCTCCAGCGAGTGGACGTTCGTCTTCCCGCACGCGCGCGCGAGCATCTGCACCTCGAGCGTGAGCGTGTGCAGGAAGTTGTAGACCCGCTCGGCGGCCTCGTCGACGACGAGCCGCCTGCGGAGCTCGGGATCCTGCGTCGTGATCCCGACCGGGCAGCGCCCGGTGTGGCAGTGGTAGCACTCGCCGGCCGGCACGCCGATCGTCCCCTCGTAGTCGGTGACGCCGGGGATCTCCTTGTTGCAGTTCAGCGCGACGAGCGCCGCGTGGCCGATCGCCACGGCCTTCGCCCCGAGAGAGAGAGCCTTGGCGACGTCGCCGCCGTTGCGGATCCCACCCGCCACGACGAGATCGATCTCGTCGGCCAGGCCGACGTCCTCGAGGGCCCGCCGCGCTTCGGGGATCGCGGCCATCAGCGGAATGCCCGTCTCCTCGGTGGCGATGTGCGGGCCCGCGCCCGTCCCGCCTTCGGCGCCGTCTAGGTAGATGATGTCCGGCCCGCACTTGGCCGCCATGCGCACGTCGTCGTACACGCGCGCCGCGCCGAGCTTGAGCTGGATCGGGATCTGGTAGTCGGTCGCCTCCCGGATCTCCTGGATCTTCAGCGAGAGGTCGTCCGGGCCGAGCCAGTCGGGATGACGGGCCGGCGAGCGCTGGTCGATCCCGGGCGGGAGCGACCGCATCTCGGCCACCTGCTCGGTGACCTTCTGGCCCATCAGGTGGCCGCCGAGGCCGACCTTGCAGCCCTGGCCGATGAAGAACTCACAGGCGTCCGCGAGCATCAGGTGGTGCGGGTTGAACCCGTACCGGCTCTGGATGCACTGGTAGTACCACTTCGTCGAAAGGTCGCGCTCGGGCGGGATCATCCCGCCCTCTCCCGAGCACGTCGCGCTCCCGGCCATCGAGGCGCCCTTCGCAAGCGCCATCTTCGCCTCGAGCGAGAGCGCGCCGAAGCTCATGCCCGTGATGTAGACGGGGATGTCGAGCTCGATGGGGTTCTTCGCGAAGCGGGCGCCGAGGACGGTCTTCGTCTGGCACTTCTCGCGGTAGCCCTCGATCACGAACCGGGTCAACGTGCCCGGCATGAACATGAGGTCGTCCCAGTGCGGGATCTTCTTGAACATCGAGAACCCGCGCATGCGGTAGCGCCCGAGCTCGGCCTTCATGTGGATGTCGTTCAGGACCTCCGGGGTGAAGATCGGGCTGCGCCCGAGGACGGTGCGGCGGTCGGGCTGGTCGGCGCCGATGTTCTGCCCCACCTGGTCGTAGCGGTCGCTGGTCGTCATAGGACGAGCTTCCTTTCGGCCGGCTCGAGGTTGTCGTAGTTGTAGAGCACCTTGCCGCAGACGAACTTCTGGAACTCCGGCGGGTCACCGAGCCCGTAGATCGAGAACTTGCGATTGACGAACTCCGTGTCGGCCTCGGTCCACTCGCCGGGCACACAGTCGATGCCGAGCGACTTCACCTTGCCGCCCACGTAGATCGTCCCGTCGTACATCGAGTCGCCGAGCCCCGGGCCGACGTTGCCGCAGAGGATCTGGCGGCCCCGCTGCATCATGAAGCCGGTCATCGAGCCGGCGTCGCCCATGACCAGGATCGTGCCGCCCTTCTGGTCGATCCCGGAGCGCGCGCCGACCTGGCCCTTGACGACGAGATCGCCCCCGCGCAGAGCCGCGCCGGTGAGCGAGCCCGCGTTCCCTTCGACCACGACGACGCCCGACATCATGTTCTCGCAGGCCGACCAGCCGACTCGGCCGTTGATCTGGATCTCGGGCCCGTCGATCAGGCCGCACCCGAAGTACCCGAGCGAGCCGTCGAAGGTGATCTTGCAACGGGTGAGGATGCCGACTCCGAGCGAGTGCTTCGCGCCCGGGTTCTGGACGGTGACGTCCGTGATCCCCTCTTCGTAGAGCAGACGACGAAGCTCGAGGTTGATCTGGCGCGTGGAGAGGTCGTGCGCGTCGAAGGTCGCCTTTCCGTCCTCGACCTTGGCCGTGCGCGGAGCCTCGGCGTGTGGCTCTGCGAGCCCGCGCGCGTCGTAAGTGATCCGCTGCTCGCCTACCGTCGCCAAACCATTACCTCCCCTTCGTACGGGTCGTAGGTGTCGATCTCGCGATCGAGGACCGCGCGGATCGCGATCTCCTCGGAGGCGAGGGCCACCACGTCGTCCGACTCGTACAGCACGAGCGGCTTCGCGGCCATCTCGTCCTTCGCCACCCCGAGCGCGTCGTCGGTGACGGCGATGTAGGTGAACACGCCGTCAAGCTCCTCGAGCGAGTCGCGCATCGCGGCCTCGAGGTCGGCGCCCTCGGCCATCTTCTCGGCGAGGTAGACGGCGATGATCTCCGAGTCGCATTCGGACTGGAAGCGGTGGCCCGAGCGCTCGAGGCGGCGCTTCCACTGGAAGTAGTTCGTCAGCTGGCCGTTGTGGACGACCGCGACGTCCTTGAACGGATAGGCCCAGTAGGGATGGGCGCCCGAGATGTCCACGTCCGACTCGGTCGCCATGCGCACGTGCCCGATCGCGTGCGTGCCGCCGAACTCGTCGAGGTCGTATTGGGCGCAGACCGTGTCGGCGTCGCCGAGGTCCTTGATGATCTCGAGCGAGCGGCCGATGGAGAGCACCTCCGCGTCGGGGATGTCCTCGATCCGGTCGGTCAGGTCCTTGAGGTCGCCGTCATAGGAAAACGTGACGCGGTGGGCGTAGTCCGTCTCCTGCTCGTGCTCGCGGATGTCGGCCCCCGCAGCCTTCAGCCTCTGGAGGACGCGGCCCTGGTGGCGTTCGAGGCGCTCGTCGAACTCGAAGTCACGCGGCGTGTTCGAGTCTGCGAGCGTGTAGCGCATGATGGCGAGCCCGTCGTTGGGCGGCCCGTAAAGCGCGTAGCCGGTGGAGTCGGGCCCGCGGTGCTTCATGGACTGGAGCATTCGGGTCATGTCCCGCCCGATGTCGTGGCTCCCGTCGCGGTAGATGATGCCTGCGATTCCGCACATGTCTTCGCGCCTTTTCTAGGGCAGGACGTCGAGGTATTCGTTCACGTCCCAGTCGCTCACCTGGGCGCAGTGCCGCTCCCATTCATCCCGCTTGTAATGCATGAACACACGGTACATGTCGCCCGGAAGCGCGTTCTTGATCACGTCGTCCTCCTCGAGCGCCTCGAGCGCGGCGCCGAAGGTCATCGGCAGGCGCTTGACCTCCTTGCCGGCCTCCATCGCCTCGTAGATGTTCCGCTCCTCCGGCTCACCCGGATCGAGCTTCCGGTCGATGCCGTCGCGCATGGCAGCAAGGAGGACCGAGAGCGAGAGGTAGGGGTTCACCGCGGAGTCCACGGTGCGGTACTCGAAGCGGCCCGGCGCCGAGACGCGGAGCGCGGTCGTGCGGTTCTGGAAGCCCCAGTCGGCGAAGACGGGCGCCCAGAAACCGGTGTCCCACAGGCGGCGGTACGAGTTCACCGTCGAGCACGTGAGCGCGGTCAGGGCGGGTTGGTGCGCCATGATCCCGCCGATCGCCCAGAGGCCGTGCTGCCCGGGCTTCTGCTGGTCGTCGCCTTCCGGCATGAAGACGTTCTCGTCGCCGCGCCAGATGGAGATGTTGTGGTGGCAGCCGTTCGCCGACACGCCCATGAACGGCTTGGGCATGAAACACGGGAAGGCGCCGAGCTCCCGGCCGACCTGCTTGCAGATCTGCCGGAAGGTGGAGAGGTTGTCGGCCGCCCGCTCGGCCCGGTCGAAGCCGAAGTTGAGCTCGATCTGGCCGGGCGCATCCTCGTGGTCGCCCTGGATCATGTCGAGCCCGAGCTTCTGCCCGTACTCGACGACCCTGTTGATGATCGGCTGCAGCTCCGAGAACTGATCGATGTGGTAGCAGTAGGGCTTGGTCACGCCCTCGACCGACGGCGTGCCGTCGTCGTTCAGCTTCAGCCACATCATCTCGGGCTCGGTGCCGGCCCGAAGGTGGAGGCCGGTCGCCTCCTCGAAGTCGGCCTGCTGGCGGATGAGGTTTCCTCGGCAGTCCGAGGTCAGGAACGCGCCGGGCTCGTCTCGTTCCTCGCGGTTCCGGAAGCACTGACACCAGACGCGCGCGAGCTTCTTGCCGTCTCCGGCCGTCCACGGCAGGACGGCGAAGGTCTCCGGCTCCGGGATCCCGACGAGCTCGGCAGCCTCCGGCCCGTACCCGATGTAGTTCCCGTGGCGGTCGATGAAGAGGTTGGCTGTCGCCCCGTAGACGAGCTGAAAGCCCTTGTTCGCGATCGTTTCCCAGTGGGGAGCGGGCACGCCCTTGCCCATGATCCGCCCCGTGACCGAGGGGAACTGGTAGTAGACGTACGAGATGTCCTCGGCGTCGATGCGCTTGCGGACTTCCTTGATTCGCTCAGCACGCCCGTCGGCTTCGACGAAGCGCTCGAGGTCGGTGTTCGCCACGAACTTCCTCCTGGTCGGGGGGCCGGTGCGCGGATACTAAACGGCGCAAACGTTCCGCTCTACCTGACACCGGTGAGTGACGACCCCCGCACAAAAGACGCCTTGTAACAGACTGTTGCTTGTTGAGAAAACGCCGTGCTCGGTGCTAGCGACCACTTGCCACCAGTGCGGAGCTGTGACGACTTTCACCAAGTAACAGTCTGTTACTTGGGCCTCATCAAGCCGGTGGTGGGCTAGCCGAGGTCTGCGTCCCGGTTCAGGACGTGCTGGTAGATCTCGCGGTAGAGGCCGATCGCCTGACCGACATCGCCCGGATCGAAATCCTCGCCGCGGTCGACGATCATCCTGATCTCGTGCGCCGCACGGTAGGAGCCGAGCACCTCGGGCTCGATGCCCTCGTCGTCGACGGGATCCGCGGTGTCGACGGGATACCCCGACTCCACCAGCATCCGCCGGATCAGGTCGTCGAGATCGCCGAGCGCTTCGGCCGGCGAGTCGACGACGAGCGGCTCGAGCTGCTCCCATTCCGACTCCCACTCGTGGCGATCAAGTCCTGGTTCCACCATACGTGTGCTCCTACCGCTCCGATGCGGTATTTGAAACACCCGCTCCCGACCTTAAACTCGCGCACGTGAAGGTCCTGATCTTGGGGTCCGGCGGTCGTGAGCACGCGCTCGCCTGGAAGATCGCGCAGAGTGGGCGGCTCACGGAGCTGCACGCAGCGCCCGGGAATCCCGGGATCGCGGCGCTCGGCCGCTGCCATCCCATCAGACCCGATGACGTGGAGGGT
>JAICVP010000039.1 GCA_025935275.1 Thermoleophilia bacterium | reverse complement strand
TCATTCAGGCCGAGATGACGAAGCCCGTCGTCGCCTACATCGCCGGCTTCACGGCCCCGCCGGGGAAGACGATGGGCCACGCGGGGGCGATCATCTCCGGCACTGCCGGCACCGCCCAGGCGAAGAAAGAGGCCCTCGAGGTGTGCGGCGTCCGCGTCGGGACGAACCCGACCGAGGTCGCCCGACTGGTCGCCGAGCTCGTCGGCGTTCGCGCCTGACCGCGCCCGGCGACCTCGCTAGACTCGCCGCATGGCGCTGATCTCCTTCGCGCGCGGAATGCCGGGCCCGGACCTCCTCCCGATCGGGGCCTTCGGCGACTGTGCCCGTGAAGCGCTCGAGCGCGACGGAGCAACCGCCCTCCAGTACGGACCGCCCGGCGGCTACCCGCCGCTCAAGCAGTGGGTCGCCGAGCAGCACGGCGTCGACCCGGGCCGCGTGATCGTCACGAACGGCTCCCTCCAGGGCTTTGCGTTCACCGCGCGCCACTTCGTCCAGTCGGGCTCGCGCTTCTTCGTCGAGGCGCCCTGCTACGACCGCTCGCTCTCCATCCTGCGCAAGCTCGGCGCCGAGGTCGAGCAGGTCGAGCTCGCCGACGACGGGCTCGACGTGGACGCGATCGCCGGTTCCCTGCGCGAAGGCGACGTCGTCTACACCATTCCGACCTTTCAGAACCCGAGCGGGCGCACGCTCTCGCTCGAGAACCGCCGACGCCTGCTCGACCTGGCCGCCGACCGCAACGCGATCGTCTTCGAGGACGACCCCTACGGGATGCTCCGCTTCGAAGGGGAGTCGATCCCGCGCCTCTTCGAGCTCTCGGAGGGCTCGACGATCTTTCTCTCGTCCTTCTCGAAGACCGTCGCTCCGGGCATCCGCACCGGCTACGTGATCCTCCCCGAGCAGCTCGTTCCCGCGATCGAGGAGCTCGTCCTCTCGAACTACGTCTCGCCGGCGATCTTCGTGGAGGCGGCGCTGCTCGAGTTCCTGACGAGCGGTCGCTTCGAGCCCAACCTCGAAACCGTGCGCGAAGGCCTTCGCCTCCGCCGCGACGCGATGCTCTCGGCGCTCGAGCGCGAGATGCCGGAGGGGACCGGCTGGAACCAGCCCGAGGGCGGCTACTTCCTCTGGCTCGACCTGCCGAGCGGAGTCGCCGCCGAGACCCTGCTGGCGCGCGCGGGCGAAGAGGACGTCGTCTTCATCAAGGGCGCGGACTTCTTCTTCCATGGCGGCGGCGAAGAATCGGCGCGTCTCGCCTTCTCCTTCGCCACGCCGCACGAGATCGACGAGGGCATCACACGCCTCGGGAGACTCGTGCGCGAAGCGGCCGCCGTTGCCGCCTGACCGCCGCGCCCAGACGGCGCACCTCGACGAGATCACTCCGATCGTCTCGGGCGAGTTCGGGATCCTGCCCCTCCGAACCCGCTTCGGGATCGAGAGCTTCGGCGTCAACGCCTACACGGCGCTGACCGACGGGGGCCGCGTGATCGAGGAGCACGACGAGCTGAGCAGTGGGGCGGGCCGCCACGAGGAGCTCTACTTCGTCGCGAAGGGCCACGCCATCTTCATGCTCGACGGCCAGGAGGTCGACGCGCCGGCGGGCACGTTCGTGTTCATCTCGGACCCGCAGGTGCGGCGCGGCGCCTTCGGGCTCGAGGAAGGGACGACCGTGCTCGTGGCGGGCGGCGTTCCGGGCAAGGCCTTCAAAGCGTCCCCGTGGGAAGCCTGGCTCGAGGCCTGGCCGCTCCTCGAGGCGGGGAACCCCGAGGGCGGAATCGAGATCTTCAAGCGCACCCTGGCGACCTATCCCGGAAATCCGAACGTGCTCTATAACCTCGCGTGTTTCGAGGCGCTCGCCGGCCGAACCGACGACGCGCTCGAGCATCTGGCCGAGGCGGTCGAAGGCGATCCGCGCACACGGGACTGGGCGCAGGGAGACTCGGACTTCGACTCGATCCGCGCGGACCCGCGCTTCCCGACGCCCTAAGCGGCGGCGTGCGCGGCGGCGAGGTGAGGCCGCGCGATCAGCTTGGGCTGGCGCGGCGGCTCGAGGGCCGACTTGGCCGCTCGGAAGGTCGGGCAAGGAGCGTTTCCGGGGATCGCGCACAGCTCGGCTCGCCGGAAGAAACAGTCGTCGCAGGTGTTCGCCAGCCGCTTGGTCATCGAGTCCCGAAGGGCCGACTATAGGCGCGCTCATGGCCGGTTTGAAGGGCCTCGTTCACCAAACTGTCGCAATTTCCGCCAAGAACGTTCCGGTAGTTGCCACGCACGGCAACTATGCTGTTGCCAAGACGTGCAACGCTTCGTCGATGTCGGAGACCGCCACGATGCGAAGCCCGTCGGCGTACTTGCGCGCGGCGGCCGCGTTTGCGTCCGGGACGAGGAAGATGTCGGCGTCCGCGTCTCGCGCGCCGAAGGTCTTCTGCTTGATGCCGCCGATCTCGTGCACGTTCCCGTCGAGGTCGAGTTCGCCGGTGGCGACGACGCGCTCGCCGTGGTCGATGTCGGTCGGCCCGAGCTCGTCGACGATGTCGAGCGCGAACGCCAGGCCGGCGGATGGTCCGCCGATCTGGCCAGTGTCGATGGTGATCTTCACCGGGAGATCGAGCTTCGGCTCGATGAGGATGCCCATGAGCGCCCGTGGCGGATCGTCGTCCGAGGCCTTCGTGCCCACTTCGACGGTCTGCTCGGTTCCCGCGCGGTCGATTCGAAGGGTGACCTGCTCGCCGGGCTCGACGTCCGACATGACCTTGCTCAGGTCTTCCGCGTCGCTCACGTCTTCGCCGTTGGCGCCCACGATCACATCTCCGGGCTTGAGGACGCCGTCGGCTGGAGCGCCGACGTCGACGGCGCTGACGATCACGCCGTCGGGGCTGATCTTGTAGCCCAGCTCGCGGAGCGCGACCGCCGCCGCGATTCGCTGCGACGAGCTCATCTCGGCGAGCCCCTGCTGGCGCTGGATCCGCTCGGGCAGGTTCTGCGGGTTGTAGACGTCGCCCGGGACGACCGTCGCGCCCTCGTGGATCCCGGGGAAGTAGCGTTCGAGCAGGCTCGCCTTGCGGACGATGACGTCGACCATGTAGATCCCGCCCTGGTCATCGCTCTCGTGCTCCCCTTCGACGTGGACGAGCGACTCGACCGGGCGCGCAGGGTCGGGCAGGAAGATGTAGTGGTCGGACGGGTAGAAGGCGAAGACCGCGACCGCGATCGCGAGCACCCCGACGATCGCGGCGATGGGTAGGACGCGGCGTTTCAGCTCGACCCGGCGAGCACGCCCACGACCTCGCGCACGGCGTCCGCCGACTTATCGAGCTCGTTGCGCTCGTCTTCCGAGAGCTCGAGCTCGACGATCTCCTCGATGCCGCCCGCGCCGATCTTCACCGGCACGCCCATGTAGAGGCCTTCGATTCCGTACTCCCCTTCGAGGTAGGCGGTGCAGGGAAGAACGCGCTTCTGGTCGAGGCAGACCGAGTCCGCCATCTGCGCGACGGCCGCGCCCGGGGCGTACCAGGCGGACGTGTCGAGCAGGTTCACGATCTCGCCGCCGCCCTTGCGCGTCCGCTCCACCATCTCCTCGATCCGATCCGCGGAGACGAGCTTCGTGAGGGGGATTCCGCCGACGGTCGTCGCCGACACCACCGGGACCATCTGGTCGCCGTGGCCGCCGAGCACCATCGCGGTCACGTCCTTCGCAGACGCCCCCGTCTCCCAGGCGATGAAGGTGCTGAAGCGGGCGGTGTCGAGGATGCCCGCCATGCCGAACACGCGCTCTTTGGGGAAGCCGGAGACGTCCTTCGCGACGTGGCACATCGCATCGAGCGGATTCGAGACGACGATGAGGACTGCCTCGGGCGAGCGCTCGACGGCCTCGCGCGTGACCGAGCCGACGATGGATTCGTTCGTGGTCACCAGGTCGTCGCGGCTCATGCCCGGCTTGCGCGGGAGGCCGGCGGTGATGACGACCACGTCCGAGTCCGCCGTCTCGTCGTACCCGTTCGAGCCGACGATGTTGGGCTCGTAGCCGAGGACCGGGGCGGCCTCGTTCAGGTCGAGGGCCTTGCCCTGCGGCAGGTTCTCCTTGATGTCGACGAGGACGACATTCGCGTAGTCCCGCCGTGCGATCTCCTGCGCCGCGGTGGCGCCGACGTTGCCTGCGCCCACGACGGTGACTTTCTGTCTCCCTGTCATACCCGCACTCCCATCCGGTCGATGATCGCGTCGGCGACCTCGCTGGTCCCGACGGCGGTCGGGTCGTCGCGGGTCGGCTTCATGTCGTAGGTGACGCTCTTGCCCTCGGCGATGACCGAGGCAATCGCGTTCTCCACCCGGTCGGCGGCCTCGCGCTCCTCCAGGTGGCGCAGCATCATCACGCCGGAGAGCAGCATCGCCATCGGGTTCACCTTGTTCTGGCCGGCGTACTTCGGCGCCGAGCCGTGCGTCGGCTCGAACACCGCCGCGTGCGTGCCGAAGTTGCCGCCGGGCGCAAGGCCGAGCCCGCCGATGAGGCCCGCGCAGAGGTCGGACACGATGTCGCCGTAGAGGTTCGGGCACACGAGGACGTCGTACTCCTCGGGCCGCTGGACGAGCTGCATGCTCAGGTTGTCCACGATCCGGTCCTCGAACTCGACGTCGGCCTGCTCCTCCGCCACCTCGCGGGCGACGCGGAGGAAGAGGCCGTCCGTGAACTTCATGATGTTCGCCTTGTGCACCGCGGTCACCTTGCGGCGGCCGTTCTTGCGCGCGTAGTCGAAGGCGAACTCGACGATGCGGCGCGTGCCGGTGACCGAGATCGGCTTGAGCGAGATCCCGGAGTCCTCGCGGATCCGCCCCTGGCCGTGGTGCTCGACCCAGTCGATGAGCGAGGCCGCGTGCTCGGTGCCCTCCTCGAACTCGACGCCGGCATAGAGGTCTTCCGTGTTCTCCCGGATCACGACGAGGTCGACCGTCGAGTAGCGGGAGCGAACGCCCTCGTAGCTCTTGCACGGGCGCACCTGCCCGTAGAGGTCGAGCGTCTTGCGGAGGGCGACGTTGACGCTTCGAAAGCCCGTCCCGACGGGTGTCGTGATCGGGCCCTTGAGCGCGACGCCGTTCTGCTGGACCGACTCGAGGACGTGGTCCGGAAGCGGATTTCCGCCGTGCTCGTCCATGACGTCGGCCCCGGCCTGCTGCACGTCCCACTCGAATTCGACACCGGTCGCGTCGAGGACCCGGCGCGTCGCGTCGGCAAGCTCGGGCCCGGTGCCGTCACCGGGAATGAGGGTCACGCGATGAGCCATGGGCGCGGCGGTGATGGTATCTGGAGGTCGTAACTGACTGGAGCCTCGTCGGCGAGCCGGCTGGTCGGATGCGAGGTCAGGACGCAGGGAGTTCCCGTATCGGTCCAGATACGGGGACGACCGAGGACGCAGCCCTCGCGACGATCCAGGATGGCTCGACGGCTCAGGTCTCTAGTCGGTTTCGGCCTCGTTGGGCGTGAAACGCTCAGGGTTCGGTACCGTTCTCCTCGATGGAAGGAAGCGACTTCAAGCCGGGCCTCGAGGGCGTCGTCGCCTTCGAGACCGAGATTGCCGAGCCCGACAAGGAGGGCGGCGCGCTCCGGTACCGCGGGGTGGACATCGAAGAGCTCGTCGGCCACGTGCCCTACGAGAAGGTCTGGGGCCTCCTCGTCGACGACAGCTTCGACCCTGGGATGCCCCGCGCGGAGAACGTCGACCTGCCGGCAAAGACCGGCAGCGCGATGGCGGATCTCCAGGCCGCAACCGCCGCGCTCGCGGGCCAGTGGGGGCTGAAGCAGCTCATCGACATGAAGGACACGGAGGCGCGGGACGACCTCGCGCGCCTCTCGGCGACGATGATCTCGATCGTCGCCCAGTCGGCCCGCGGCCCGGACCGTGTCGCAGACGACATCGTCGCGAACGGGGACACCGCGGCAGAGCGCTTCCTCCTGCGCTGGCGGGGGGAGGCCGACCCGCGTCATGCGCGCGCAATCGACTCCTACTGGGTCTCGGCGGCCGAGCACGGCGCGAACGCATCGACCTTCACGGGGCGCATCGTCGCCTCGACCGGCGCGGACTGCGCGGCGGCGATGTCCGCGGCCGTGGGCGCTCTTTCGGGCCCGCTCCACGGCGGGGCCCCGACGCGCGTCCTCAAGATGCTCGACGAGGTGGCGAACGCCGACGACGTCTCGCAGTACATCCGCGACCTCCTCGACCGGGGCGAGCGCATCATGGGCTTCGGGCATCGCGTCTACCGCGCCGAGGATCCGCGCGCCCGCGTCCTGCGCCGGACGGCGCGCGAGCTCGAGTCACCGCGCGTCGAGGTCGCCGAGGCGCTCGAACAGGCCGCGTTGGAGGAGCTCGCCGCTCGCCATCCTGACCGTGTCCTCGCGACGAACGTCGAGTTCTGGTCGGCCGTCGTCCTCGACATCGCCGACATCCCGCCGCCGCTCTTCCCCGCGCTCTTCGCGTGCGCCCGCGTGGCCGGCTGGTCCGCGCACATCCTCGAGCAAATGCGCACCGGCCGGCTCATCCGCCCGTCCGCCAAGTACGTCGGGCCCGCGCCCCGGTCGATCACGGCAACGAGTTGACGCTCGCAGAGGCCGTCGCGCGGGCGGGGGAGGCCAAGGACGAGCGCGCGCTCGCCGATCTCCGCCGCGCGGTCGACGAAGACCTCGAAGCCGCCGCGCGGAGCCAGAACTATCAGGAGCGCGCGGTCGCCTACCGCGCGATCGGGCAGCTCCGCTTCAACCAGAAGACCGAGCTCCTGCGCCGCGGGCTCGAGGACACGAGCCCGGCCTGCCGCGGCTCGGCGCTCCTCTCGCTGGAGCTTCTGTCGCGGGACCATCCGGGCCTTGTGAACGGTGCGCGGCCGCTGCTGCACTCGCTGGCGAACGACGACCCGAACCCGGCTGTGCGCAGGCTCGCCGTCCTCTCCCTGAAGAACGGCTCACCGACCCCGGACACGATCACGCTGCTCGCCCACCTCGGCGAGGAAGCGGAAGAGCGCGAGCTACGGGACGCGGCGACGGCGGTCCATCGCGTCCTGAAGAAGAAGGCCTCGGCCCGCTAGCCGATTCCGCAACCGCACACGCCCGCGATGCGCTGCCGGCCGCAGGCCGGGCATCTCTGGGGCTTGCGAAGCTCAATCAGGCTCAGGCGTGCGGCCAGCCAGGTCATGGCCAGGCCGATGCCCGTCGTGATGATCAGTACTCCCAGCATATGTGGATCGTCGGGCATTGGTCTCGTTTCCTCGCGGACGGCGCGCATGTGGGTGCGCACTGAAATACGTGTCACGCCTGCGCGCGTCCGAAACATGGGTGTAGATCTCCGTGGTCCCGAGGTCCGCGTGGCCGAGCATCTCCTGCACGCTCCGCAGATCGGCGCCGCCTTCGAGCAGGTGTGTGGCGAAGGAATGGCGGAGGAGGTGCGGGTGCACGCGGGTGGGATCGAGGCCCGCCTTGGCGGCGAGGCGGCGCAGGATGAGAAAGGCTCCCGCGCGCGTGAGCGCGCCGCCCTGCGCGTTCAGGAAGAGCTCGGGCCGGTGCCGCTTGTCCAGGAAGGGCCGGCCGCGGGCGAGATACCGGCGCACCGCCTCGACGCCCTCGCGCCCGAGGGGGACGATCCGCTCTTTGTCTCCCTTGCCGAGGCAGCGCACGACGCGGTTGTCCAGGTCGATCCGGCCGCGGTCGAGGCCGACGGCCTCGCTCACGCGGAGGCCCGCGCCGTAGAGGAGCTCGACGAGGGCGCGGTCGCGTAGGGCGCGCGGGGTCGTCCCGTTGGCCGCCTGGATGAGTCGCTCGACCTCGCCGGGCGAGAGAGTGCGCGGGAGACGGGTGCGTCGGCGCGGCAGGTCGAGCTCCGCCGCGGGGTTGTCCTCCCGTCGTCCGAGCAGGACGAGGTGGTTGTAGAAGGAGCGCGACGCAGCCGCGCGCCTGGCGATCGACGACGATGCCTGGCCGCGCCCTCTGAGGTCGGCGAGCCAGGCCTGCAGATCGTCAGTCGTCGCATCCGCTGGTGAGCGTCCGAGGAAGCCGGCCAGGTCGGCCAGGTCCCGGCGGTAGGCGTCCACCGTCCTCGGCGCCCTACGGGCGGCGAGGAGAGCGAGGAAGCCCTTCACGTCCGGATCAGGCGCGGGGATGGGCCTGGTCGTAGACGCGCCGGAGTCGCTTGGCGTCGACATGGCTGTACACCTGGGTCGTGGAGAGAGAGGAGTGGCCGAGCAGCTCCTGGATTGTGCGCAGGTCGGCGCCGCCTTCGAGCAGATGCGTCGCGAAGGCGTGGCGGAGGCGGTGCGGGTTCGGGACGAGGCGGCGGAGGGTCGAGGTGTCGAGCGGCCGGCCGTGGGCCGAGAGGAAGACGTGGTCGTCGGCGCCCCGCGCGAGCTCGGGCCTCCCGTGCTCGAGGTAGAGACGCAGGCGGTAGGCGGCCTCTTCGCCGAGCGGCACGGCCCGCTCCTTGCCGCCCTTGCCGCGGACGAGGAGCGCCTCCTGCTCGAAGTCGACCGAGGGAAGCGTGAGGTCGACTGCCTCCTGCGTCCGCAGCCCGGCGGAGTAGAGGAGCTCGAAGAGCGCGCGGTTGCGCAGCGCGAGGGGATCGTCGCCGGTCAGGGAGTCCAGGAGGTCGTCGGTCTCCTCCGGCCGGGGCGCGTCCGGCAGGCGCCGGCCCTTTCGGCCCGCGAGGGAGACCTGCGGCACCTGTGCGGGCCCGAGCGCCGAGCGGAGCAGCGAGCGAACCGCGGCGAGCTTCCGCGCGAGCGTCTGCGGGGCCAGCTTGCGCGGGGTACGTCCGGGCCGATCCGCGCCGAGCTCGGCGGCATAGTCCGAGATCGTCGCGCTGTCGACATCGGCGAGCTCGAGCCCGCGCCGACGAAGCCACGCGGCGAACTCCTCGAGGTCGGACCGGTACGCGCGCCTGGTCGCGTCGGCCAGCGCCGGGCTCTCCAGAAAGCGGTCGATTGCGGCTCGTGTCTCCACGGCAGGGTTTTTCGCCTGCGAACTAGGGTTCCTGCCCGATGCGCATTCACCTTGACGTCGAGAACCTGCTGCTGGCCACCTGGGAGACGAGCCGCGAGGCGGTCGAGCGCGTCGCACCGCCGGGCACCGAGCCGGTCGAGGTGGGCGGACGCCACGCGGTCTCGGTTGTCTCGTTCCGCGTCCGCCGCGGCAGGGTGGGCCGCCTCCCGGTCCTGCCCTTCTCGCAGTTGAACATCCGCACGTACGTGACGTGGAAAAACGAACCGGCCGTGCTCTTCCTCGCCTCGCGGGTGACGGCCGCAGGCCTGCCAGGGCTCCTTCTCGGGGCGCCCTATCGCAGTGCACGGCTCCGGGTGCGCCCGGGCCAGGTGCGCGCTCCGGGCCTGGGCGTGGACATCCGCTACGAGGCCGGCGGCCCTGCGGAGCCGGGCGAGCTCGGCCGACACGAGCTCGGCATCCTCGAGTCAGGAGGGCTCAAGGCCCTTCGGATCCAGCGCGGCCCGGCCGAGTGGTTGTCGGCGTCACTGACCGCGCCCGTGGCCGCACACGTCCTCCTCGGCTTCGGCTTCGACCCGCGCGGAGAGCCCGAGCTCGTCTATGCGCCCAGGACGTCCTTCGAGACGGAACCTGCGAAGAAGCTCGCCTAAAGGCCGGGCGGTCGCTCGGGGCGCTCGGTGCCGGTCTTGCGCTCGAGCCATTCATCCACGCTCTCGTAGGGCTCGGTGGTGACGCTGCCGCCCTCCGTCCGCACGGCGTAGACGTGCCCTTCGGCGCAGCGGAAGAGGGCCTCCTCGAAGGAGCGCCGGCGCCACAGCGTTCGCCTCACGCCCCCGTACACGGGACCGACGGTGTTCGCCGCGCGGGCGCCGCAAAGCGGACAGGGCTCCGTGGTCAACCGAGGATCTCCCGGAGCCGCTCGGCCCGGTAGTCGAAGATCTCATCGAGCCAGGGTCCGACGAACGGCTTCTGGACGAGGGGGGCCAGCGGCCCGCCGGGCACCTCGTAGCGGACGTGGTCGTAGATCTCCGTGCCGCCGTCCATCGGAGAGAACCGGTGCGTGTGCTCCCAGAGGGGATAGGGACCGGAGATCTGCTCGTCGGCGAAGCTCCGCGGCGGCTGCCAGGCGGCGATTCTCGTCAGCCAGTGGATCGGAAACCGGAAGAGCTCGAGGCGGTACGCGAGCAGCGAGCCGTAGCGGAGCTCGTCGGGCGCGCGGAGAACCTCGAAGTGCAGCCAGGAGGGCGTGATCTCCTCGAGGTTGCCTGCGCGGGAGAAGAAGGCGAAGGCGTCCTGGATCGGAACCGGGACGATCTGGGTACGTTCGAGGATGTACTCCATTTGCAGGGGTCATCCGGCCCGCGAAGCCGGATGATGCGTACGATACGGCGACCATGGCGATCACCACCGCCTCCAGCGGCCTCGAGGGCCACGGGCTCGAGCCCGACGGCCGGGTCTTCTGGAACCCGACGACGTCCCTCCTCTACACGCACTCCCTCGCCCGCGGCGAGGCGACGCTTGCGGAGGGCGGCCCACTCGTCGTCGACACCGGCAAGCACACCGGGCGCTCGGCCAAGGACAAGTTTTTCGTACAGGAGCCCGAGTCGGAGGACCGGATCGCCTGGGGCGAGGTCAACCAGCCCATCTCGGAAGAGCATTTCGAGGGGCTGCGTGAGAAGGTCGTCGAGTTCCTGAAGGCGGGCGACCTCTACGTCGTCAACGCCTACGCCGGCGCCGACCCCGCGCACCGGCTCCGTGTACGCGTCATCACCCGCTCGCCGTGGCACGCGCTGTTCGCCAAGACGCTCTTCATCGATCCAGACGATTCCGAGCTCGTCGACTTCGAGCCCGACGCGGTCGTCTTCCACGCGCCCGAGGTCGAGGCCGACCCGGAGGAGGACGGGACGCGCAGCGAGACGTTCGTCGTCCTCCATCCCTCGCGCTCCGAGGTTCTGATCGGCGGCACGGAGTACGCGGGCGAGATCAAGAAGTCGATCTTCACGGTCATGAACGACCGTCTGCCGCTCGAAGGCGTCTTCCCGATGCACTGCTCGGCCAACGTCGACGACGACGGCCGCGTGGCGATCTTCTTCGGGCTTTCGGGTACCGGCAAGACGACGCTCTCGGCCGATCCGGAGCGGCACCTGATCGGCGACGACGAGCACGGCTGGGGCGACTCAGGAGTCTTCAACTTCGAGGGTGGCTGCTACGCGAAGGTCATCCGGCTGTCCGCCGATGCCGAGCCGGAGATCTACAAGGCCACGCATGCATTCGGCACCGTGCTCGAGAACGTCGTCACGGACGAGCGCGGCGTGCTCGACCTGGACGACGCCTCGAAGACCGAGAACACGCGCGCCGCGTACAAGCTCGAGCAGATCGCAAACGCGCTCCCCGAGAAGCAGGCCGGCCATCCCAGCGAGGTCATCTTCCTGACCGCCGATGCGTTCGGCGTCCTCCCGCCGATAGCACGCCTCACCCGTGACCAGGCGCTGTTCTATTTCCTGACAGGCTTCACGGCCAAGCTCGCCGGCACGGAGATCGGCGTCACCGAGCCGCAGCCGACCTTCTCATGCGCCTTCGGCGCTCCGTTCTTGCCGCAGCAGCCCACCGTCTACGCCCGCATGCTCGGGGAGAAGCTCGACGAGCACGGCTCCGCGGTCTGGCTCGTGAACACCGGCTGGACGGGCGGCCCCTACGGCGAGGGCGAGCGGATGCCGATCGCCGCCACCCGGGCGCTCCTCCGCGCGGCGCTGAACGGGGGCCTCGAGGGCGTGGAATACCGCGAGGACCCGATCTTCGGGTTCGACGTGCCCGTCGAGGTGCCCGGGGTCGACTCGAAGCTGCTCGACCCCCGCTCCACCTGGAGCGACCCCGCCGCGTACGACGAGAAGGCGACCTACCTGGCGCAGCGCTTCAAGGAGAACTTCGAGAAGTTCGGCGCCGACGAGAACATCGTCTCGGCCGGCCCGCGCGTCTGACGCCTTCGCTCCTC
>JAICVP010000222.1 GCA_025935275.1 Thermoleophilia bacterium | reverse complement strand
TTCTGCAGGGTTATGAGATCGAGCGCATCCTCTCGAGTCCTTACCATCGCTGCGTTCAGACCGTCGAGCCGCTCGCCGCCGAGAGGCATCTCGACCTCGAGGAGCGCACTGCGCTGGCCGAGGGCGCGCCTCGCTCCGAAGTACGTTCGCTTCTGGCCGAGCTCGACGGACTGGGCGCCGTCCTCTGCACCCACGGCGATGTCGTCCAGGAGCTTCTCGGGGAGGGAATGAAGAAGGGGGAGGCGCGGGTGGTCGTACCGGGGTCCGAGGGAGTTCGCGCGACCGCCGCTATCCCGCCCTCGGACTGAGCTAAGCGGCTTTCGCCGCCTCGTCGAGCATGGCGAGCACCGCGCCCTCGCGGAGCCCGGTGCGCGAGATCTGCAGCGGGACGTTCAGTCGCCGCTGAACCGCCGCCAGGATCACCGCCCCTGCGGCCAGCGTGCGAGCTCGCCCACGGTCGATTCCGAAGCTCTTGGCGATTCGCGAGGAGCGCTGCCCGCGGAGGAGGTTGAGCGCCTCGGCCAACTCGCCGTGTCCGAGCGACTCACCGACGAGCTTCCTGAGTGCGCGCGCCGTCCCTCCGGTGGCGAACGCGGACTTCGGCAGCGGCGGTGTGAAGGCCTCGAGCTCGCGCTCCGTCTCGAGGCGGGCAAGCGCGAGCGCGCGCGCAGAAGGCGGATCCTCGGCGAGAACGCGGCTGGTCAGTCGAACTGCGCCGATGTCGACGGAGCGCAGCCACGCGGGCTCGCCCGCCCGGCTTCCGACGACGACCTCGGTAGAGCCGCCGCCGACGTCACAGACCGCCACGGTCTCGCCGGCAGTCAGCGTTCCGTGGATCGCTCCGGCGAATGCGAGGCGTCCTTCCTCGTCCGGAGAGAGAACCCGCACCGCGGTGCCGCTGGCTTCCTGCAAGACAAGGAGGAGCTCTTCGCCGTTCTCGCTCTGGCGACCCGGAGCTGTCACGAGCGTCTCGATTCTCTCCGCGCCCGCCTTGCGCGCAATCCGTACGTACGCCCCGACCAGCCCGGCCGTCTCGGAAAGCTTGGCGTCGGAGATCCGTCCGATCTGTTCGATCTCGGCACCGAGCCCGAGCGCCGCCTTCTCTTCCCGGATCGGGCGGACGCGCCCGTTCTCACGGCCTGCAACCAGGAGCCGCACCGTGTGCGACCCCACGTCTATGACGCAGACGTGCATGAGTTCGATTCTCACTACCGCATCGGTCGATACGGGAAAACCATCGGTGGAAAGGTGGTGAAACTTCAGCGCGCCCGACGCAGCGACGCAGCGCGCCGTCGCGCCCGCGGGCGCGCGCTCTTCATGAGGACGGGGTGCGTCGCGCGCGCCGGCTCGTCCTTTTTCGGGTGCAGGCGCTTCCAGCGGCCGTCTCCTTGCAGCTCCCAGGCGGTCGTGTTGTCGGCGAGAAGCACGTCGAAGAAGGAGCGCAGACGCTGTTGCAGCGCCGGATCCGCGACGGGAGCCACGACTTCCAGACGGCGGTCGAGGTTGCGAGGCATGAGATCCGGGCTCCCCATGAAGTACGAGACCTTTTTGCCGGCCTGGAAGACGAAGAGCCGGCTGTGCTCGAGGAAGCGACCGACGATGGACCGGACCGCGATCGTCTCGCTCAAGCCGTGGACGCCGGGGCGGAGCGAGCAGATGCTCCTGGCTACGATGTCGATCTTTGCTCCCTCCTGGGAGGCGCGATAGAGCTCCGCGATGATCGCTTCGTCAGTGAGGGCGTTGACCTTGATGCCGATCCACGCGGCTTTGCCTGCCGCCGCCGCCTGTCCGACCGCTCGGATCTCGGCGATCAGGCGGTCACGAAGATCGAAGGGCGCAACGAGGAGCTTGCGGAACTGCCGCGGCCGGCCGAAGCCCGTGATGTAGTTGAAGAGGTCGGCGACATCGGCGGCGATGTCGTCGTCGGCCGTGAACAGGCCGAAGTCCTCGTAGAGCCGCGCGTTGCGGGAGTGGTAGTTCCCCGTGCCGATGTGGACGTAGCGCCGTAGTCCATCGAGCTCCCGGCGCACGACGAGGGTCATCTTCGCGTGCACCTTCAGGTTGGGGAACCCGTAGACGACATGGACTCCAGCGTGCTCGAGGGCCCGCGACCACTCGATGTTCCGCGACTCGTCGAAACGCGCGGTGAGCTCGACCAGGCAGACGCTCTGCTTGCCGGATTCGGCTGCCGCGATGAGCGCCGGGACGAGAGGCGACTCGTCGCTCGTCCGGTAGACCGTCGTTTTGAGCGCGGTCACCGACGTGTCGTTGGCGGCCGCCTCCAGGAATGTCTCGAACGTCGTCTCGAAGGAGTCGTAGGGGTGGTGCACGAGGCGATCCTTGGAGGCGATGGTTCCGAAGAGGTCGATCGAGCCCTGCGGCAGAAAGTCGACCGGGGTTCGCGGGACCCACGGCTCGTCCTTCAGCTCCGGCCGGTCGAGCGCGGCCAGCTGAGCGAGATCGGCGAGGTCGAGCAGGCCCTGGATGCGGTAGACCTGGTCTGCCTGGATGCCTAGACCCGTGGTCAGGCGTCCCAGCATCCGGTCCGACATCGACTCCGCAACCTCGAGCCGGACGACATCGCCGAAGCGCCGGCGGCGAAGTTCGAGCTCCACCGCCTCGAGGAGGTCGTCCGCCTCGTCCGACACCGCGAAGTCCGCGTTGCGAGTGACCCGGAAGACCGCTGCCTCGGCGATCTCCATCTGCGGAAAGAGGCCGCCGAGAAAGTGCGCGATAACCGCTTCGAGCGGTATGAGGTAGGCGCGCTTCGGAACGTCCACGAACCGGGGAAGGCCCTCCGGCACCTTGACGCGCGCGAAGCGCTCTTCGCCCGTGTCCGGGTCGCGCACGAAGACGCCAAGGCTCAGCGAAAGCCCTGAGATATACGGAAAGCGTTGCCCTGGCCCAAGGGCGAGCGGCGTGAGGACGGGGTAGACGTCGCGGTCGAAGCGCTTCGCGAGCTCCTGCCGTTCCGCCTCGTCGCACTCGGCGACCCGGCGGACGTAGATCTCCTCGCCGTCCAGCGCGGGGCGAAGGTCACGGTTCCAGATTCGGGACTGCTCCGCCGTCAGCTCACGGACACGATCCCGGATCTGGACGAGCGCCGCCTCGGGGAAGCGCCCGTCGGGCGAGCGCAGTCCGAAGCCGGAGGCCGCCTGTTCCATGAGCCCCGCGACCCGCACCATGAAAAACTCGTCGAGGTTCGACGAGAAGATGGACGCGAACTTCAGGCGCTCGAGGAGGGGAAGCCGGGGGTCTGCCGCGAGCTCGAGCACACGGCCGTTGAACTCGAGCCACGAGAGCTCGCGATTGAGAAGCCGTTCCGCAGCTTTGGACCGCACGTAGGTCGCGCTCATCCCGAGCGTCCCTTCCTACACCGATCCCGGCGCCGATGGCAAGAAACCTGACCGGAGTGGTGTTCATCGCGGGAGAAAGTGGTGAACGCTCACGTGGTTGCGAGCGTCGAGGGGAGTCAGCCGCGGTGTCGGAGCCGGAGTCGTGGCGGAGGAGGAGGCCCTTAAACGCCAGATCCGCGAACCCGAAGGCCCACGGATCTGACGTGAGGAACCTAATGGCTCAGGACGAGCATGTCAACAGCGGCTAGCGCGGGAACTTTCCCGGCGGGATGTGCATGGCCAGGAGTTGGCCTCCCTCGACGAGCTCCGGATCGGCGCTGGCCTTGTGAGCCTGGA
>JAICVP010000337.1 GCA_025935275.1 Thermoleophilia bacterium | reverse complement strand
CGCCGCCCCCCGCAAGCGCGGTTCGGGCAAGGGCAGGAGCGGAGGCACGCTCCTGCGCGTCGCCGACAAGGTGCCGCGCGACATCCGCGACAAGCTCCCCCTCAGCTGGCGCAAGGCCGCCTACCGCGCCAAGCACAGCCGCAAGAAGCGCTGATCAGCTGCGCGAGGAGCGGGCGGTAACCGGCCGCTCCTCGAGCGAATCCAGCTCGGAGTCGACGACCGAGACTTCCTCGAGGGACTTCTCCGGCGGCACGTCGAGTGCGAGCTCGATGTGGCGGATTCGGTGCAGCGCCCGCTCCGTGAGGATTCGGTTCGAGCGCAGGAGGTCGCTGATGATGCCGAGCATGACGAGCAGGAACGCCACGATCAGAAAGGCGGCGCCGAGCACGAGCGACTGAACGTGGCCCGTCGGGCCGGGCGAGTCGAAATAGTGCCAGAGGAACCGTCCGACGAGCGCCGAGCCCCCGAGCGCAAAGAAGAGCGCCGGCCACAGGAAGGCGGGCAGGGGGCCGTACATCGTCCAGATCTGGAAGATCGTCCCGACTGAGCGCTTGACGTATTGAAAGGTCGACTTGAAGAGGCGCGAGTCGCGGCTCTTGGGGTTGGTGCCGATCGGGACGCTCGTCACCGTCATGTCCGACTTTCCCGCCTGGATCAGCGTCTCGAGCGTGTAGCTGAATCGTGAGACCACGTTCAGGCGCAGCGCCGCGTCGCGCGTATAGGCGCGAAAGCCCGAGGTTGCGTCGGGGACGTCGGTGCCGGACGCGCGGCGGACGACCCAGGAGCCGAGGCGCTGCAGCGTCTTCTTCGTGCGGGTGAACTCCGGGTGATGCTGCACCTGCCGGTCCCCCACGACCATGTCGGCCTCGTGGGCGAGGATCGGCTCCACCAGCTTGAGGATGTCTTCGCCCCGGTACTGGTTGTCGGCGTCCGTGTTCACGATCACGTCGGCCCCGAGCTTCACGGACGCGTCGATCCCCACCTGGAAGGCAAGCGCGAGGCCCTTGTTCGCGTTGAAGCGGACCACGTGGTCGACCCCGTGCTCGCGGGCGACGCGGGCGGTGCCGTCGGTCGAGCCGTCGTCCACGATCAGCCACTCCACCCGCTCGAAGCCCGGGACGTCGCGCGGGAGGTCGGCGAGGGTCGCCGGCAGCGTCTCCGCTTCGTTCAGGCAGGGGATCTGGATGATCAGCTTCATGATTGGAGGCCTGTCCGCCTCATACGATGGCACACGTACGATCTTCGGTCATGGAAACGGCTGCAAACGACCGGCTCACGGTTCTATACCTCATCGCGAAAGGCCGTAGCGGCAGCAATATCCTCGCGCACTTCCTCGGCCAGCTCGAGGGCTACTGCAACACCGGCGAGCTGCACCACCTCTGGAAGTGGGGCCTGCAGGAAAGCGGGCGCTGCGGCTGCGGGCGCACGGTGCCGGAGTGCGAGCTCTGGAGCAAGGTGGTCGCCAACCCGCACCTCGCCGATGCAGAGCCGGCTGCCGTGGAGAGCTGGCAGGAGGAGATCCTGGCCTGGCGCTCGGTGCCGCGGCTCCTTCGCCTGAAGCCCACGGAGCGCGCGAGCTGGCCCACCCTCGAACGCTACTGCCGGGTGCGGGCGGACCTCTACCGCGCGGTGGCCGAGGAGTCCGGCGCGAAGGTCGTCGTCGACGCGTCCAAGTGGCCGTGGGACCCCGTCGTCCTCGGGCTCGTGCCCGAGGTGAAGCCCGTCGCCGTCCACCTCGTCCGCGACCCGCGCGCGGTCGCCCACTCGTGGCGGCGGAAGAAGAGCTGGGGCGACCACGAGGACGGCGCGACCGAGATGCCCCGCTTCGGCGCCGGCTACAGCGCGCTCAGCTGGCTGGCCCGGAACGCCGCCACCGAGTGGACGCACCACAAGCACCGGGATGTGCCGTGGCTCCTCGTCCGCTACGAGGACTTCGCGGGTCGCCCCCGCGAGACGCTGAAGGCGATTGCGGCGCATGCCGGCCACCCGGCCGAGGCGCCCTTCGTGGACGAGCGCACCGCGCGGGTTCAGCCCACGCACGGCGTCGGCGGCAACCTGAGCAAGTTCTCGCT
>JAICVP010000001.1 GCA_025935275.1 Thermoleophilia bacterium | reverse complement strand
TGGTAGCCGCCGCACACCGCGAGCAGGGCCGCTCCGTCCGCGACCTCGGCCCGCAGCGCGTCGCCCTTGGCGGCGAGGTCGGGCGCGATCAGCGCCTGCTCGCGGTCCTGGCCGCCGCCGACATAGTAGAGGTCGTGCTCTCCGGGCCGCACCCGCTCGCCGAGGCCGATCGTCCGGTAGTCGAGCTCGATTCCGCGCCAGGCGCTGCGACGCTCGAGCACCGCGATGTTGCCCCGGTCCGCGTAGATGTTGAGGTACTCGGGATAGAGGTGACCGACGACGAGCTTCACGCGACGGCTTCCTCCCAGTAGGGACGCACCAGGCCCTGGTCGGACGCAATCTCGCGCAGGGCGAGCATGGCGGTATAGGTCGGGAGAACGACGAGCTCGCCGCCGGCGGGCGTGCTCTCGACTCCGTAGGACAGGGCTTCCGAGAGATCCGGGAGGAGCGTGATCCTGGCCGGGTCGAGGCCGCCGTACTTGAAGCGGAGAGCCAGCTCCTGGGCGCGGGCGCCGGTCGCGACGAGCTCCTGCAGCGACCCGATGAGCGGCTCGAAATCGACGTCCCAGATCCAGGAGACATCGCGCCCGTCCGCGATGTCGTCGTTCAGCGCGATCAGCAGCCGTCCGGGAGCACCCGCGTCGACCAGCGTCCGCACGACCTCGTTCGCACCCGCGGGATTCTTGATCAGGAGCAGGAGGACGGTGCGGTCGCCTGCCGTGATGCGCTCGAACCGGCCGAAGGCCGCCCGAAACCGCCCCAGCCCGGCCTCTATGTCGTCGAGGCCCGCGCCGAGGACGAGGCTGAGCGAAGCTGCGGCGAGCGCGTTGTAGACGTTGTAGAGCCCCGGAAGCGGGACGGAGACCCGGCGGGTCCCCTCTGGCGTGACGAGGTCGAAGGACGAGCTCTCGAGGCCTGCGAGCGCGATCGCCTTCGCGGCGACGTCGAGCGGGGGCCTCGCCTCGTGGCAGTTCGGGCAGCGGTAGTCGCCGAGATGACCCACGTACGAGGCCGCGTAGTCGTACGGCGCGCCGCACGTTCGGCAGTACTTCGAGTCGGCAGCGTGGGAAAGGCGTTCCCGCGCCACGGAAGGGTCGTCGATCCCGAACCGGAGGGCCTCTGTGCGCCCGCGTGCGATGTCGGTCAGAAGGGGGTCGTCGGCATTCACGACCGTCCAGGCCGCGGGGTCGAGATCCGCGACCGCCGTGCGCCAGCGCTCGGCGATGTGCTCCAGCTCGCCGTAGCGGTCGAGCTGGTCGCGAAAGAGGTTGCCGAGGCAGACCGCCTGCGGCCTGATGCGGCCCGCGATGTCCGGGAATGCGCCTTCGTCGACCTCGAAGAGCCCGAGCTCGGCCCCGTCCGAGTAGAGCAGGGCCGAGGCCACCCCCGAGACGAGGTTCGCGCCCGCGCGGTTGTGTGCAAGCTTGACGCGGTCTCCCACGATCTCGGCGACCATCGCGGCGGTCGTCGTCTTACCGTTGGTGGCCGAGACGATCGCGGATCCGAGCGGGAGCCGTCCCGCGAGCGTCCCCAGGGCGGCGGGATCCACCGTGGCGAGGATCTTCCCGGGAATCGTGGTGCCGCCGCCTCTCCCGGCGAGCCGCGAGAGACTTCCCGCTGCCCGCGCGAGGGCGATTTCGACTCGGAGCCGCACGGGAGCCAGTCTACGGGCGCTCTTCGGTCACTCGAACGAGTGAAGTTCGCCGCTTTCCCTCGAACGAGGTGGGGTGAACGGCCCTCGGGCGCCGATCATCGGACTGAATTCCAACTGCGGCCCGCGCGGCGTTGCGCGGAGGAAGGAACGACCAACATGCGGCAAGGCAGCGGCACAAGGGGGACTTTGCGAGGCAGTGCGCTTTGGGGTAAGCCCAAGGGCGAGTCTCGTTCGAGCGCGCTCTGGGGCAAGCCCGGACGTGGTTTTGTGATTCTGGCGCTTGTCGCCGCCCTGGCCGCTCCGGTCGCTGCAACCGCAGGCAGCTCCGGTCGTTCGGTTCAGGCCGCGCGCGCTCTCGTTCCGGCGAGCCTCCTCGCGGAGGCCCAGGCGCACCCGAACCAGGTCTTCAGCGTCATCGTGCAGGGCAGCCGTGGGACGAAGAGCTCCACGGTCGCGCAGTCGGTGAACAATTCACTGAGCGCAAAGCCCGGCAAGGCGAAGGGCGTCAAGAAGGTGTTCACGAGCGTGAACGGCACCTCCGCTCAGCTGACCGGGGCTCAGATCCTCGACCTGGCCAAGCGGCCGGGGATCCTCGCGATCACGCTCGACTCGCGGATCCGCCTGTCGGCCCAGTACTCGAACGACCAGACCTGGGTCGACTCGGCCGGCGTCTCCGACTTCTACGTCGGGCAGGCACTCTCTCCGCTGAACGTCCCCGCGATCGCGGTGGTCGACAGCGGCGTGCAGGCGGGCCGCCTCGACTTCGGCGGCCGTGTCATCAAGTCGGTGACGATGACGGGCCTGCTCCCGAACTCGACCGGCGACGGCCGCGGTCATGGCACCTTCGTGGCGGGCATCGCCGCGGGCTCCAAGAGCGGCTATGCCGGCGTGGCGCCCACGGCTCCGATCGTCTCGATCGACGTCATGGACGACAACGGCATGGCGCTCACGAGCGACGTCATCGCGGCTGCCGACTGGATCCTGGCGAACAAGCGCACCTACAACATCAAGGTCGCCAACTTCTCGCTGCAGTCGACGCTGGCCGGGAGCTTCATGTACGACCCGCTCAACAAGGCGGTCGAGAAGCTCTGGTTCAACGGCGTGGTCGTGGTCGCTGCAGCCGGCAACTACGGAGTCGACGGCCTGCCGACGACGGTCGCCTATGCGCCCGGCAACGATCCCTTCGTGATCACCGTCGGCGCGAGCGACACCAACGGCACGGGCTACACGTCGGCTGACGACACCGTGGCTCCGTGGTCGGCCTTCGGCTACACGCTCGACGGCTTCTCGAAGCCCGACATCGGCGCTCCCGGCCGCCAGCTCATCGGCCCGGTTCCGTCGCTGTCGACGATGGCGCTCGAGGCACCGAACCGTGTCACGGCCCCCGGGTACATGTGGATGTCCGGGACGTCGTTCTCGGCCCCGGTCGTCTCCGGCGCCGCGGCCCTGATCCTGGCCAAGAACCCGACCTGGACCCCGGACAAGGTCAAGGGCGCGCTCATGCTGAGCGCCCGCCCGACGGCCGCCGGCATGGGGCTCGGCGTCGGCGAAGTCAACGCCAAGGGCGCGTTCGACGTCACGAACCCGCCGAACCCGAACCTCGCGCTGAACCAGTTCGTCGGCTCCGACGGAACCGGTGGCGTGACCTTCGACTCGGCGAGCTGGGCGAACAACGCAACGGCAAACGCCTCCTGGAACCAGGCGTCCTGGAACCAGGCTTCCTGGAACCAGGCTTCCTGGGCGAACGCCTCCTGGAATCAGGCCTCCTGGGCTGCTGCTTCCTGGGCGAACGCCAGCTGGTCTTCGGCCTCCTGGAACAACGCCTCGTGGGCAACTGCTTCCTGGGCCGCCGCGAGCTGGAATGCGGCGAGCTGGGCAGCCGCGTCCTGGGCAGCGTAGGCGGGCCGGCATGCTAGGTCGCTGACCCCTCAATCGAGTGAATTCGGAGCCTCTCCCGCAAAAGGGGGAGGCTCCTTTCGTCTTTCGGTCGTACCGTCCGGTCTGGCGTCTACCTCACTCGGCCCTGCGGCCTTCAGGTGAGAGAGGAAAGGGAAGTACTCGAATGCGGCTGGAACGCGGTAGAAACGGAGACACTCGGCAGAGCGCCCTCTGGGGCAAGCCCGCGAAGGGCTCGACTCGCTCGAGCGCCCTGTGGGGCAAGCCCGGACGAGGCTTCGTGGCAATGGCGCTCGTCGTCGCTCTGGCGGCTCCCGTCGCGGCGACGGCAGGCGACCGTTCGGTTCAGGGCAAGAGCGCGATCGTCCCCGCGAGCCTCATGGCGGACGCCCAGGCACACCCCAATCAGCTTTTCTCCGTCATCGTCCAGGGCAAGCGCGGCACGAAGAGCTCCGCGGTGGCGAACACGGTCGTCGACTCGACGGCGGCGAAGCCCGGGAAGGCCAAGGGCCTCACGCGGACGTTTTCCAGCGTCAACGGCGTGGCTGCCCAGCTGACGGGCGCCCAGATCGTCGAGCTCGCGGGCCGGACGGGGATCCTCTCGATCACCCCTGACTCGAAGATTCGCCTGTCCGTCTACAACAACGGTTTCTCCAGCAACCAGAACTGGGTCAGCGCTGTGAGCGCGGCCGACGTCTGGAATCCGAACCTGAAAACCCCGGCGATCGCAGTGGTCGACTCGGGCGTCCAGTCCTGCCGCGCGGACTTCGGAGACACCGGGGTCGGCTGCAACACGCGCGTGGTCGCCAAGGTGACCATGACGAGCCTGCTGCCGAAC
This sequence comes from Thermoleophilia bacterium, assembly GCA_025935275.1. Taxonomy (GTDB): domain Bacteria; phylum Actinomycetota; class Thermoleophilia; order Gaiellales; family Gaiellaceae; genus DATEOR01. The sequence continues at coordinate 30,142 of JAICVP010000001.1, read as the reverse complement.
TCGAGCGGCGACGGCCGCGGCCACGGAACGCTCGTGGCGGGCCTCGCTGCCGGCTCGCGCGACGGCTATGCCGGCACCGCCCCCACGGCTCCGATCGTCTCGATCGACGTCATGGACGACAACGGCATGGCGATCACGAGCGACGTGATCGCCGCGGCGGACTGGATCCTCGCGAACAAGGCTCGTTACAACATCCGCGTCGCGAACTTCTCGCTGCAGTCGACGGTCTCCGGCAGCTTCATGTACGACCCGCTCAACAAGGCGGTCGAGAAGCTCTGGTTCAACGGTGTGGTCGTGGTCGTCGCTGCAGGGACCTACGGCGTCGACGGACTCCCGACGACGGTCGCCTACGCGCCCGGCAACGATCCCTTCGTGATCACCGTCGGCGCGGCCGACCTGAACGGCACCCCCACGAACCGCGGTGACGACTTCGCGGCTCCCTGGTCGGCCTTCGGCTACACGCTGGACGGCTTCGCGAAGCCGGACATCGGCGCCCCCGGGCGCACGCTCATCGGCCCGGTGCAGGCCACGGCGACGATGCCTCTCGAGCATCCCGAGCGCGTGACCGCGAGCGGCTACATGTGGATGTCGGGCACGTCGTTCGCGGCTCCGATCGTCTCGGGAGCGGCTGCACAGCTCCTCGCCAAGTATCCGAACTGGACGCCGGACCAGGTCAAGGGCGCTCTCATGCTGACCGCGCGCGCGACGGCCTCAGGCATGGGGCTCGGCGTCGGCGAGCTGAACGTCAAGGGCGCGTACGGATTCGACTACAGCACCCTGGCCGGCGGCACGCCTCCGAACCCGAATGCGGGCCTGAACCAGTACGTCACGCCGGACTCCACCGGGGCCCCGGCCTTCGACTCGGCCAGCTGGTCGAACGCGGCCACCGCGGACGCTTCCTGGAACCAGGCGTCGTGGAACCAGGCTTCCTGGAACCAGGCCTCCTGGGCGAGTGCCTCCTGGAACCAGGCCTCCTGGGCGAGTGCTTCCTGGAACCAGGCGAGCTGGGCCTCGGCCTCCTGGAACAGCGCCTCGTGGGCAGCCGCCTCGTGGGCCGCGGCGAGCTGGAACGCCGCCAGCTGGGCAGCGGCCGCCTGGGCCTCCTAGAACGGGGCATGCGCCCCCGGGGGGCGCTGATCCCCCAAACGAGGGAAATTCGGAGCCTCTCCCACAAAAGGGGGAGGCTCCTCTCTTTGCGAGGCCCTAGCTTGCGACCTGGCGTTGCAAACCTCACCCGGGCCTGCGGCCTTGGTGGGGGAGGGAAAGGGAGAGGGACAAGATCTAATGCGGCTCGATCGTGGTACCCACGGAGATCTTCGGAAGAGTGCCCTCTGGGGTAAGCCCGCAAAGGGCGAGACGCGCTCGAGCGCGCTCTGGGGGAAGGGTGGACGCGGCTTCGTCTCGTTTGTCGTCGTTGCGCTGGCGCTGACGGCCTCGTCGGCCGCAGGCGCCGCCTCGCGCTACGCCTACACGACGCCGGGGCTCCTCTCGTCCGCGAAGGCGAGCCCGTCGCAGACATTCAACGTCATCATCCAGGGCAACCCCGACAAGTCGACCGCCGCGATCGCCTCGGTCGTCAAGAACGAGCTCAAGAGCGGCGAGCGCGGTGCTGCGAAGGGCATCAAGCGGCAGTTCACCTCGGTGAACGGCGTCGCAGCGAACCTCACCGGCGCGCAGATCGTCCACCTGGTCTCGAAGCCGGGCATCGCCGCGATCACCACCGACGCTCCCGTCCAACTCGCCGGCGGCCTCTCGAACAAGCAGCGCTGGCCGTTCGTCTCCGGCGTCCAGAAGTTCTGGGCGAACGGAACGGCTGCGGCGACGCCGACGATCGCCGTCGTCGACTCGGGCATCGACGCTTCGCGCCCCGATTTCGGCGGCCGCGTCGTCGCTCAGGCGAACATGACCTCGCTGACGGGCAACTCAGCCGGCGACGGCCGCGGCCACGGCACCTTCGTGGCCGGTATCGCAGCGGGCTCCGGCGACGGCTATGCCGGCGCTGCGCCCGCTTCCAAGCTCGTCTCGATCGATGTCATGGACGATCAGGGCATGGCGATGACGCGCGACGTCATCGCGGCCGCCGACTGGATCCTCGCGAACAAGGACAAGTACGGGATCCGCGTCGCGAACTTCTCGCTCCACTCATCGCAGGCGAACAGCTTCATGTACGACCCGCTGGATCAGGCGGTCGAGCGACTCTGGTTCTCGGGCGTCGTCGTGGTGGTCGCCGCCGGCAACTACGGTGTCGACGGCAGGCCGAGCGGCGTTCCGTTCGCCCCGGGCAACGATCCTTTCGTGATCACGGTCGGCGCGGATGACATCGACGGCTCCGTGTCGACGAGCGACGACCTGGCGGCACCCTGGTCGGCCTACGGCTACACGCTGGACGGCTTCGCGAAGCCGGATATCGGCGCTCCCGGCCGCTACATGGTCGGCCCGGTGCCGACCGCCTCGACCCTCGTTACCGAGAAGCCGACGAGCGTCGTCGCCCCCGGCTACATCCAGCTCTCCGGCACGTCCTTCGCCGCCCCCGTGGTGGCTGGCGCGGCTGCCCAGATCCTCTCGGCGCATCCCACGTGGACGCCCGACCAGGTCAAGGGCGCGCTCATGCTGACCGCGAGCAGGACGCCGAATGCCGCACCCCTCTCGCAGGGCGTCGGGATCGTGGACGTCGCCAAGGCGGTGGCGCTCTCGAGCGCTCCGAACCCGAACGCGGCGCTGAACCGGTTCATCGGGACGGACATCAGCGGCGGCAAGGTCTTCGACGCCGCGAGCTGGGCCAGCACGGCCTCGGCAAACGCGTCCTGGGCGAGCGCCTCGTGGTCGGACGCCTCCTGGGCCTCCGCGTCCTGGAACTCCGCCAGCTGGGCGAGCGCGTCGTGGGCCTCCGCCTCGTGGGCTTCGGCCTCCTGGGCGAGCGACTCCCAGTCGGCCGCCTCGTGGGCGAGCGCCTCGTGGGCTTCGGCCTCCTGGTCGGACAACGCCGAGGTCGAGGCGCCGTCCGAGGATGGCGAGTATCTGAGCGACGCCGAGCTCGCACAGTTCGCAGCCGACCTCGGGCTCGACACGACCGCTCTGCCGCTCCCGTGATCCTCGGGCGCTGAGCAGAGCCCTGAACCGCCGGGCTCACCCTTTCGGGGGAACTTTCTAACCTAGTCAGGGCGTCCCTCGAACGGGGGACGCTCCCCCTTTCTGCAGGTCGTACCTTGCAGTTATGGCTCTGCGGCCCCGCGCGCATGCGTGGAACGGAGCGTCCAACGGCGTATGGCGTCCCCTGGAGTGACATAGATGAGCGCAGTTTCGAGCGAGTTTGGCGCCACCGAGCGCCGCAGCGGGCCCGAGCCGCCCGAGGAATCGCTCTCGCGCCAGGCCAAGGCCTACCTCTTCACGATCGCCGCAATCGCCGTCGCCGCGGCTCTGGTTCCGCTTTCGCACCTGAAGCCCGGAACGCACGGCTGGCCGACGTTCCTCGTGCTCGCCTCCTGCGCGGCCGTCGCACAGCTCTTCGTCGTGCGGACGCCCCGCGACCAGAGCTACCACACGACCATCGTCTTCCTCATTCCGGCCGCGATGCTGCTCCCGCCGGAGCTCGTCGCCCTCATGGGCGTCGTGCAGCACATCCCGGAATGGCTGAAGGTGCGCTACCCCTGGTACATCCAGGGCTTCAACATCGCCAACTACACGCTGAACGGGCTGGCGGCGTGGGGGGCGGTCACCCTGGTGGAAAGCTGGGACCTGAACCCGGACGTGACCTTCGCGCTGGCCGGGCTCGCTGCTTCCGTCGTCTTCGTCACCCTGAACCACGTCCTGCTCGCGACCATGCTCCACTTCGCGCGCGGGCACACGCTTCGTGAGACCGGGCTCTTCTCCGCAGAGAGCCTCTCGACCGACTTCGTCCTTGCGGCGCTGGGCGTCGCCTTCGCGGCCATCTGGACGTGGAATCCCTGGCTGCTTCCCACCGCAGTCGCCCCGCTCCTCCTGATCCACCGCTCGCTGAGCGTCCCGGCCCTCCAGGAGGAGGCGCGCGTCGATCCGAAGACCGGGCTCTTCAACGCCCGCTACTTCGCGGGGGAGCTGCGTGAGGAGCTCGTCCGGGCGAGCCGGATGGACCGGCCGATGTCGATCATCATGGCCGACCTCGACCTCCTCAGGGACATCAACAACTCGTACGGCCACCTCGCCGGCGACGCAGTCCTCAAGGGCATTGCAGAGGTCTTCCGCAAGCAGCTTCGCCACTACGACGTGCCCGCACGGTTCGGTGGCGAGGAGTTCGCCATCCTGCTGCCGGAGACCCCGCCGGAGCAAGCGCTCGAGATCGCCGAGCGCATCCGGCGGGCGGTTGCCGACCGCCGCTTCGAGGTCGAGACCTCGAGCGAGCCGATCCGCGCCACGGTCTCGCTCGGCGTCGCGGGCTTCCCCAAGGACGGGGCGGACCCGAACGAGCTCATCCACCAGGCCGACCTGGCCGTCTACCGCGCGAAGCTCCAGGGGCGGAACCGCGTCCAGGGCGCAAGTTCCGAGCCTTTGCTCCTCTCGCCCTCCGAGCGGCCCGCGCGCCTCGCCGCCGTGCCGGAGGACGGGGAGTACGCCTCCGTCGTCTCGCGTGCGCTCCCCAAGCAGCGAGCAAGCGAGCGCCGCGAGCAGCAGCAGCCGCGACCGCACTCGCCCGGCCGTCCGCACTTCCTCGCACTGTCGCCGCCCGTGGCTTCGCTGGTCGCCCTCGTCTCCATCGCGGGGATCGGCGCCGGCATCGCGGGAGCCTTCCTCGGGACGAACGACAACCTGATCGGGTTGATCGCGATCATCATCCTCGTCGGCGGCGGGCAGGCGCTCTCCCTCGAGATGGAAGCGGGCTCGATCTCGGTCAGCGCCGTCGGCGCCCTCGCCGGCGCAGCGCTCTTCGGCCCGAGAGCGGCGCTGCCGCTCGCCGTGGCCACCGTCGCGGTCGAGTGGAGCTCACGCCGCGATGCCTGGTACTACGTCTGCTTCAACATCGGCGCGCTCAGCCTCGCCTCACTCGCAGCGGCGGCCGTGTTCAGCATCGGCTCCAGCGAGACCCGCACGGGCGAGCTCGTCATCGCAGCGGCCGGCCTCGTCGCCGGCGGCGCGTACTTCGTGGTCAACACGGGGCTCCTCTCGGGCGCGATGGCGCTGGAAGGGCACGACAAGTGGAGGAGTGTCTGGAACGAGCGCTTCTCGTGGCTCTTGCCGCACTACGTGGCCTTCGGTGCGGTCGGCGGGGCGATCGCGCTCGCCTACTCCGCCATCGGCCTCTACGGCCTCGCGGTCTTCGTCCTGCCGCTCTTCCTGATGCGCAAGACGATGGCCGCCTACCTCGGCCACACGGAGAAGTCGACGAAGAAGCTGCGCAGCGCCGCCGAGACCATCCGCCAGCAGAACGTTTCCCTCGAGCAGGCGAACCGGCTGCTGAAGGAGCGCTCGACCGCGGCGATGGAGAGCCTCTCTGCAACCGTCGACGCGCGGGATGCCTACACGGCCGGCCATTCGCGCCGCGTCCAGCAGCTCGCCCTCGCCATCGGCCGGGAGCTGGGTCTCTCGCAGGCCGAGCTCGACCTCCTCGGACACGCGGCGCTCTTCCACGACATCGGCAAGCTCGCGATTCCGGACGCCATCCTCCTGAAGCCGGCGAGCCTCACGCCCGACGAGTGGGCCCTGATGCAGCGCCACGCGGACGAGGGCGCGCGCATCATCGACCGCCTCGGCTTCCTGCAGGACGCGGTGCCTGCGATCCGCCACCACCACGAGCGCTTCGACGGCACCGGCTATCCCGACGGCATCTCGGGCGAGGAGATCCCGCTCGGCGCCCGCATCATTCACGTCGCCGACGCGCTCGACTCGATGCTCACGACGCGCATCTATCGCGCCGCCCGGCCCGCCGACGAGGCTCTCGACGAGCTCAGGCGTGGATCGGGAAGCCAGTTCTGCCCGCGCTGCGTCTCGGCGCTCGAGCGCCTGCTCCAAACCGAGGAGCCCGGCGAGGCCGAGCCGCCCTCGAAGCTCATCGCCACCGCCTGAGCCTCTTGCGGGCGGTCTAGCCTGCTCTATCCTTTGCGGCGACCGCCATGGCCCGGTCGCAGCGATACACGGACGAGCTGCTCCTGAGGGAGCTCCGGGGCTGCGCGAGAAGACTTGGTCGCTCCCCGACGATGCGGGAGTTCGCACTGGATCCCAGGGCGAAGCCGCACCCCCAGACCATCGTGGCGCGCTTCGGAAGCTGGAACCGGGCCAAGCGGCGGGCCGGGCTCGTCGCGCGGCGCTTCGCGACGCGTGAAGAGCTCCTGCTGCAGCTCCGGGAGCTCGGCCAGGAGCTGGGGAGGACTCCGACGGGCGCGGACCTCGTGACGAGGCGCCGGTCGATGCCCTCGAAGTCGCTTTACTGGCAGGCATTCGGCTCCTTCCGCGCCGCACTCCGGGCAGCCGGCTTCGATGTTCCGGCTACGAAGGAGCGCTCGGATCGCGCCGTGGAGGAGGGCGTGCGCATCGCGACGAGGCTTCGGCGCCTGCCGACGTTCGAGGACTGGGCGCGCGAACGGGCCCGAGACGCCAGTCTCCCGAGCGAGTGGCAGGTCTACCGGCTGTTCGGCGCGCGCAAGGGCGCCTGGGCGGCGTTTCTGCGGAAGGTGGAGCGGAGGCTGGCTAGCGGGCAGCCGCGCGAGCCGCGGCCGGGGCGGCCAGCGAAGCGAGGAGCGCGAGGCACGAGCGGTGTTCCTCGGGAGCCCGCACGGCGGGGAGGGGGGTCTCGCTGAACTCCATGTCGGGGCGGAAGGAATCCGTGCCGGAGATCTGTCCGCCGCTCACCGTGAGGAACGTGCCCTCGGAGACTTCGCGGCTGACGAGGGAGACGCCTGCGTAGCTCTCGACGAGCTCGAGCGCTGCCTTCGTCGAGGCGAAGAAGAGCTCCTTGCGCCCTTCGCCGACCCAGAGCGGCCGGCCCATTCCACGGGCGAGGTACAGGACTTCGGGCTCGCGCTCATCCATCCACGCCGTCGCCATCGAGCCGTAGAGCTTGTCGAGGGCCTTCGGCGAACTCCGCTCGAGCTCCATGAGCGCGAAGATTGCCTCGGAGTCGACGGTCATCCGCGGCGCGGCCCGCTCGAAACCGTACTCCGCGAAGATCTCCTCGTCGTTCTTGATGATCCCGTTGTGGATCCCGACGACGGATCCGTGCCGGATCGGGTGATTGTTGGCCTCGAGGCTTGGATGGCCCTTCGTGTAGTCGCGGACGTGGACGAGAGCCTGTCGCGCCTTGGCGGGCACCCGGATGGAGTCGAGGAGCCGGCTCGCGCCAGAGCGCTGCTTGTGGACCGCGAGCGCCACGTCAGGCCCCCGGTAGCAATAGCCGGCTGCGTCGGATCCCCGTTCGGAGATCGCGGCCATGAGGATCTGCGTTGCGAGGGTGGGGTCGACCCGACTCGAGTCGCTGAGGCTATATCCCGCGATGCCGCACAAGGTGACCACGATAGCAATCGGCTCCGGCGGTTCCGATCCGCATCCCTCTTCTCGGTAGCGCGCCTCAAGGCCGGTTCGATCGAGGCCGATAGACGGCTCGTGGGACAGCGCCCAGTCTCCAAGCTGCCGCAGCCAGAGCCCGAGCCCGAAGCCGACGAGCCGAAGCTCGGGCTCGTCGCGGACCCGACCGCGCTCGATTCGCCGGTCGACGAGGACGAGAAGGAAGAGGCCCGCGAGAAGCTCGTAGCCGGTCCCACGCAGGACCCGCTCAAGCTCTACGTCCGCCAGATCGGCGACGGCCCGCTCCTGACCGCGCAAGAGGAGCGCGAGCTCGCGCGCCGCAAGGACGAGGGGGACGAGGAGGCTAAGAAGAAGCTCATCGAGTCGAACCTGCGCCTCGTCATGTCCATCACGCGGAACTACGTGAACTCGGGCGTCCCGCTCCTCGACCTGATCCAGGAGGGCAACCTCGGCCTGATCAGGGCGGTGGAGAAGTTCGACTACAAGATGGGCTACAAGCTCTCCACGTACGCGACGTGGTGGATCCGCCAGGCCGTCACACGCGCGATCGCCGACCAGGGCCGGACGATTCGCCTGCCCGTACATGTCGTCGACCAGGTGCGCCGCGTCATGCGGGCCCGGCGTGTGCTCACGCAGAAGCTGAATCGCGACCCACTCCCGCATGAGATCGCCAAGGAGAGCGGGTTCGAGGTCAAGCGCGTCAACGAGCTGCTCGACCTCGTCGAGGACCCCGTCAGCCTCGAGACACCGGTGGGCGACGGCGATTCGATCTACAGCGACATGCTGGAGGACGTGAACGCCGAGCAGCCGGATCTCGTCCTGGCCGAGCTGCTGCGCGGCGTCGAGCTCCACCTCGCCCTGGACAAGCTCTCCGACCGCATGCGCCACGTCCTCGAGCTTCGGTTCGGCCTCGCCGGGGCGACCCCGAAGACGCTCGAAGAGGTCGGCACCGAGCTCGGGGTCACGCGCGAGCGCGTCCGCCAGCTCGAGTCCCGCGCTCTCCGCGAGCTCCAGGCCGCGGCGCCGGACCTTCGCTTCTACCTCCGCGCCGAGTAGCCGCAGGTAGCGTCTCGTAGGTGTTCTGGGACGTCCAGTCCCACGTGGTCCCGTCCGGCGACGACGGGGCACAGAGCCTGGAGGAGGGCATCGCGCTCTGCCGGACGGCGAGCGGGCACGGCACGAGCGTCCTCTTCGCCACGCCGCACATCTGGCCGAGCCTCGTACTCACCGAGGAGCGCGAGGAGCGGATACTCGCGGCCCACTCCGAGCTCGCTGCGGAGGCAAGGGCGTTCGGCCTCGACCTTCGGCTCGGCTTCGAGCTGACCCCGGCGCCGGCGCTCCTCGAGGACGACCTGGGGCGCTACCGGCTGGGCGATCTGCCCGCCGTCCTGATGGAGCTGCCGTTCCACGGCTCCCTACGCCTCGCTGAGGCTCTCGGAGAGCGGATACAGGGTTCCGGACTGGTGCCTGTCATCGCGCATCCTGAGCGCTCTGAGGCCGTTGTCGACGATCCAGGGCTCGCTGCGGGCCTGCGCGCGCGAGGCTGGCTCCTGCAGATGAACGCGACGAGCGTGCTCGGCTACCACGGGGCGGCCATTGAGCTGACGGCCTGGCGGCTCCTCGGAGATGACCTGGTCGACCTCTTCGGCTCCGACGGGCACCGAACCGCGCGGCCGGCCATCCTCGACGACGCCTACCGGCTCGTGGAGTCGCGGGTGGGGGAGGGAGCCCGAAGGCTCTTCGACGGAAGCGCGCTGGCCGGGCTAGCGGCTGGCGACAGCGTCGATCTCGCGCAGGGACGCTAGGCGCGAGAGCGACTCGATCTCGATCTGCCGGACGCGCTCACGCGTGATGCCGAGCCGGCGGCCGATGTGCTCGAGCGTGTGCGGCTCCTCGCCGCCGAGCCCGTAGCGGAGCTCGAGGACGCGCCGGTCGCGCTCGGGGAGCGAGTCGAGGGCGCGGTCGAGGGCTTCCTTCTGGAGGCGGCGCTCGGTCTCTTCCTCGGGCAGCGGATCCTCGCCGGCGACGAGATCTCCGAAGACCGCGTCTTCCTGCTCGCCGATCGGCTGGTCGAGGCTCGTGGAGGCGCGCGCGGCGGCCCGGACCTCGATTGCCTGTTGCAGGGGCAGGCCGGCTTCGTGCGCGATCTCCTCGAGGGTCGGCTCGCGGGCGAGTTGCGTCCACAGGTGCCGCTCGGCGCGGTGCATCTTCTGCATGCGCTCGACCACGTGAACCGGGACGCGAATCGTCCGCGCCTTGTCCGCGATCGCGCGAGCGACGGCCTGGCGGATCCACCAGGTCGCGTAGGTCGAGAACTTGAGGCCGCGCTGCCACTCGAACTTCTCGACCGCGCGGATGAGCCCGAACATCCCTTCCTGGATGAGATCGAGGAAGGGGAGGCCCTGGTTGCGGTAGTTCTTGGCGATCGAGACGACCAGGCGCAGGTTGCTCTCGATCATCCGGCGCTTCGCCTCCATGTCGCCGCGCTCGATGCGCTTCGACAGCTCGACCTCGTCGGCCGCGGTCAGGAGCGGATGGCGGCCGATCTCCCGGAGGAAGAGTTGCAGGGCGTCTGTGGTCGTTTCGAGGACCTCGGAGGCCCTGGGCGGAGCCGTGGGCTCACGCGGGGGCTCCTTGACGACCTCGACGACCTCGATGTTCCGCTCCTCGAGCTCCCGGTGCACGAGCTCGACGTCGGCAGCATCCAGCTCGAGCGTGTCGAGCACCTCTGAAATATCGGTTGACTCGAGGAAGCCGGCAGCTTCGCCGCGCTCCAGGAGGTGCTGGACCTCCTCGTGGTGAAGAGCGTTGGTTTCGTCGGCCATTCAGTCGAAACGCCCGGATTCCCGACCTGCCGGTCGCATCCGGACGCGCTGCCGCCTAACCCTACCAACCTCGATTCGAAAGTAAACATCCGGCGAAGGCTGCCGCCTGGTGGTAATTCGCAAAATCCGCCCTATTGTGCGACTGAAGCTCGCCTTTCTGCGGCGCAATCGAGGGGAGCCGGGGATGACTTTCGCAGATGAAAGCGCAACCTGGACGAGCGCGGGCGCGCTCGGCCTGGCCGCGCTGTTCCTCGCCCTCGGCATCGTCCTCTTCTGGCGCTGGCGCCGCGCCGCCAAAAGGGAGATCGCGGCGGTACAGGAGTCGACCGCCCGGACGGAGCGCCTCGTCAGGGAGATCCGCGCCGCGCTCGCGGACGCCCAAGAGGAAGGGCGCCGCGTGGCGCTGCTCGGAGAGCTCGGGGCGACGCTCGACCTCGACGCCGCGCTGCGGCGGGCGCTGGAGGCGGTCAGCGAGTTGACCGGCGCCGACGCGGCGATGATCGTCCTGCGCCAGGAGGAGGGGGAGCCCATCACCGCTGCTTTCGGCCTCTCGGAGGAGGAGTCCACGCGCGAGCTCATCGGCCTCCCGCCCAACGGGGGCAGGGCGCGCGCTGTCCGGCTGAGCTACCTCTACACCCCGGAAGAGGCAGGCAATGACGAGTTCCGTCTGAGCGGAGGCCTGGCCGTCCCGCTCCTCGGCGAGAACGAGGACCGGATCGGCACGCTCGCAATCTTCTGGCGGCGTGTGGAGCGGACGCTCTCCGACTCCGAGCTCGAGCTGTTCGAGGAGCTCTCGCGCGTCTTCGGCCCCGCGCTCGAAAACGCACGGCTCTTCTCGGAAGCCCGCCGTCTTGCGGACACCGACCACGTCACCGGTCTCCACAATGCGCGCTACTTCGACGAGCGCCTGCGCCTCGAGCTTGCACGGGCGCGGCGCTACGACCGGCGCCTCGGACTCCTCGTCTTCGACCTGGAGCAGGGGGAAGGGGGAGACCTCGTCGCCGCCGCCGAACGGATCCGTGCTGCCGTGCGCGCCACGGACATCGCGAGCCACCTCGGGGACGAGCGCTTCGCCGTCATCCTCCCTGAGGCCGCCGAGGCGGACGCCGAGCGCCTCCATCGCCGCGTGCAGTGCGCGCTCGGAGGCAGGGTCGATACCGGCGCCGACGGAGTCCGCCTCCACGCGGGGCTCGTCGAGCTGCGGGCCGAAGACGACGCGAGCGGGTTCCGAGAGCGTGCGGAGGCCGCCCTCGAGCGGGCGAAGCAGACCGGCGTCGACCGTCTATCGGCCGCGCAGTAGCTCGACGGCCGCTTCGCGCGTCGGCACGCGGAGCTTCTTGAGGATCGAGGACACGTGCGTCCGCACGGTCACCTCGGCGATGAAGAGCCGCGAAGCGATCTCCGCCGTGGAGAGCCCTTCGGCGAGGAGCTCGAGGATCTCCCATTCGCGCTGGCGGAGCTGCACTCCCGGCCGTTCGGCGAGGAGAACCTTGCGTCGGCGCCCCCGCTCGCGAAACTCCTCGATCAGCTTGGTGACGAGAGCGCGGGGGAGAGGCGCCTCACCCGCGAGCACGCCACGGAGGTCGGCGGGCAGCTGGCGGCGCTCGATGTCCTTGAGGAGGTACCCGGCCGCCCCCGCGCGCAGCGCGTCGAAGAGATCGGCGTCGTCGCGTGACACGGTGAGCATGACGATGGCCGTCTCCGGCAGACACTCCGAAATTGCGCCGGCCGCTGCGATCCCGCCGCCTGGCATGTTGATGTCGAGCAGGCAGACGGCCGGGCGCTCCTCGAGGGCGAGCTCGACCGCGGCGTCCGCACTGGCCGCTTCGCCGCAGACCTCGAACCCGTCCTCCTCGAGCACCGTGCGGATCCCGGCACGCGTCGGAGCGTGGTCGTCAGCGATGACGATGCGGATGCGCTCGCTCACGGCAGCCGAACCTCGATCCGCGTGCCCTCGCCGGCTTCAGAGGAGAGCTTGAACCGGCCTCCGAGGGCTTCCGTGCGCTCGCGCATGCTCACGAGCCCGAACCCGCCGACCCTCGTGTGGCCGGGGTCGAACCCGGTGCCGTCGTCCGCGATGCGAAGCAGGGTGCCGTTGCCGTTCGACAGCTCGAGCGAGACGTTCTCGGCACCGCCGTGGCGCCCCGCGTTTGTTATCGCCTCTCGCACGATGCGGATGAGCGCCTCGCGCTCGTCCGGCGAGACCTGGGCTCCCTTGCAGACTTCGATGCGGAGCTGGACACCGACGCGGCCCGCCACCTCCTCGGCGGCCTGCACGAGAGCAACCTCGAGCGGCTCGTCGACGGGCCGCGTCAGCGCCGCGATCGCGCGCCTCGACTCGTCCAGTGCACGCTCGGCAGCGGCCGCGAGCGAGCCGTTGGACTCGGCCACGATGTAGGCGAGCTCCTGCGCGACGCCGTCGTGGAGCTCACGGGCGATCCGGCGGCGCTCCTCGAGGACGGCCAGCGACGCGAGCCGGCGCCAGTAGCTCCCGATCTCGCGCGCGGCGCCGGCGAGGAGAAGGAGGCAGAAGCCCAGGCGCAGGAAGTCCCCGGTGAAGACCCAGTCGGAGTAGAGGGAGGGGAAGAGGAAGTAGTTGAAGCGCGCGAAGGCAGAGAGTGCGGCGCCGGCCGCAAACCAGCGCATGAGCTCGTCGTTGTCGCGCTCGCCACGCTGGATGAAGCCGAGCGCCGCGACGGCGAACAGAAGCACGCCGACCACCTGCGTCCCGAGCAAGAAGTGCTGCCCGAGCAGAATCGGGCGGTGCGACGTCTCCGGCGAGAGACTGAGCGGGATGTCCGGGTCGACGCCGTTCGCGAAGAGCGCCACGATCGACCCGGTGGCGATGAGAGCGCCCGCGCAGAGGAGCGCGCCGAGAACGGTCGCCCGGCGCTGCGAGGCGACGCGCCGACTGGGAGCGAAGGCCGCGAGCGCGAGGGTGAAGGCGCCGAGGACCGCGCCGCCGACCGATCCCCACACGCTGAAGTTCCTCGAGCCTTCAGCCGGCACCGTGTGCGGCAGCGCCGAGAAGACAAGGCTCGTGGACGCGATGATCACGAGGGCGCAGGCCAGCATCAGGTCGTCGAACCGCTTCCGCTCCCGAAAACGTCCGTACACGAGGAACGCGACGAGGAATGAGATGAGCGCGGTCGCCGTCTCGAGCGCGATATGGAGCTGGGGGCTCGAGTACGCGAGGGTGAAGCCCGGGATGAGGCTCGCGGCAGCCGTCAGGCCCGCCGCGGCCCCCGCAAAGCAGAGTGTGAAGAGCCGAAAGCGCATTTCACCAAGGGAAATCGGCACTCCGGGCCCTTCCGCTTAGCGTTTATGAAGATCAACGCGACAGCGCGCGGGAAAGGCCGATACTGAGAGGGACGAGACGACGGAGCCGGGGCAGGCTCAACGGCACTAGGGCGTGACCGAACTCCTCCTTACAGCCCCGGCTCCTTCGTTCCTATGTCGCGACTGCTCTAGGGCAGTTCGCGGATCACGCTAGATACGGCAGAACCGCTCCGGCGAGACGAGCTCACCGGTGAGCGCGACACACTCGCCACTCGTGGTGAGACACGTCTGTGACTTCGAGAACCAGGTCCCGCCGTTGGCGAGGCAGGTGGCCTTTCCCTGCTTCGGAGTCTGACCCGACGGGTTTGCCGCAAAGGCCGGAATGACCAGCACGAAGCTGACCATGAGAACGGCGAGAACTGCGATGAGGCGGTTCATGCTTCCCCTCTCCCTTTGTACGTCCCGGATCCTCTCCCAATGGAAGACCCTTGGCCGTGGGATATACCACGTTTGGAAAATGTAAAACCGCCTTCCGGCTAGGCAGCACCTAGCCTTCCCGCGGAGCGGTGGCAAGCCGGCGATAACCGGCGTTCACGGGCTGAGAAAAAGCGAAGGAAGAGGACTCCCGTCGCATGCGATGCCGGCAGTGCAATGAAAAGTCGGGCTAGGCCGCAGGATGCCAGGCTGGGTACTTCCTCAATCGTGTCCTTGCAATCCGCCGAGCCGCACTCGCAGATGAGCGGGAGGGTGGACGACGCGTCATCCGTTGATGACGTTTCGCGGTCGTGGACACGCCGCGGCACCGCCGCTGATTTAGCTCATCTTGAGGGGATCGATGTAGAGACTCGAGATCGACAGCGTTTCGTCCTTCTGCAGCCCTTCGGCCTTGAACCGAAATGCGACGGCAGTCACGCCGCTCGGCGACGCGAGCGCGAGGACGTTCATGTAGATCGGGAGGATCAAAGACGGCTCCCATTCGCTTCCGGCCTGTAGCCTCGCGATCGTTAGACGCTTGATGTGGCCGCCGAAGTCCTCGTAGAGAACGTCGACCTTCAGATGAGACTTCTCGTTGCCGCCGCGATCCCTGATGAAAAAGCGGATCGTAGGGTTGTCGAGCGTCACACACATCGCCGGCGTTCCCGCCTCCGCTCCCTTTGAGAGTAGGAGTGAATGCTCGGCGCCGCTGAACGGGTCCGCCGAGTAAACGACGGTCGCCTGCTTGTTCAGTGTCCAGCCGTCGGTGGCCGACAGGTCGCCCTGGGGCGCCAGCACGTAGGCAGCGGCATCTCCCCATGCTGCGAACTGGGAAGACGGATCGCCGTAACCGCAATCCGCACTTTCGAGCAGCCGTCCTGGCCTTGCCCACCCCCCGTGCCCGAGCAGCTCGTCAATCTTGTTCTCGATGGAGGACACCTGCTTCGAGACGTCCTCGAGCTGGGCAACTTCCCCGGTTGAATCACCCGCGTTCGCCGCAGTCGCCGCTGTCGCCACGAAGACGACGATGAACACAGAGAGGATGAACGCCCTTCTCAAGCATTTCCTCATAGCCGCTCTCCTATCCGCAGTTCCCGTCAGCTCTCGCATGAACGAGCCTCTCTAAGGAAGGTCGAAACCCGTCCTCACTACATCCCCCGTCCGGGGCAAATCCGGGTCTAAAGCCGCAATTCGCCTGGCCGCGAGGAAGACCGAAGAGCTCATTCGTCGCTCGGCGGCTCGGGCGGAAGCCCTACGCTCAGAGTTTGGGAGGGGCCGGGGCGCGGACCTCAGCGACATGCGGCTCATCGGCGGTCCTGACTCGGGAGAGAGGAGAGCTTGCCCCGACCCATCGTCAGGTATCGGCAGCGAGCCGGGAGCCTTGACTTTGCGGAAGGGTGGCCGGCGCGGGCTACGCCCGCGCGAGTGTTCGCATTCGCTCAAGTGGGGATGGGGAGGACGGATACAAGCGGCCCGCACAAACAGGAGATGACATGGATGCGCCGAGGAGCACGACCGCAAGCACAGAGACGGACGGAGCCCAAATCCGCCGACTGATCGACGGTTGGGCCAAGTCGATTCGTGCCAAGGACATCGACGGGAGCGTCTTTGGCTATGCGCCCGATGTGCTCACGTTCGACCTCGTCAATCCGCTCCAAAACGTTGGCGTCGATGCCGTTCGGAGGCGCCTCGAGGATTGGTTCTCGTCGTTCGACGGCCCGATCGATTTCGAAAACCACGACTTGAAGATCACCGCTGGCGATGGCATTGCGTTCAGCCACTCCCTGAATCACGTCCGCGCCACGACCAAGCAGGGGCAAGAGATCGACATGTTTTGGCGAGCGACCGCCTGCTTCCGCAAGCTCGGCGAGCACTGGACGGTCACTCATACACATGCCTCGGTGCCCTTCGATATGGAGAGCAGTCAGGCATCGCTCGATCTCAAGCCGTAGGCGGGGCCCACGCGGCCGCGGACGCGGTCTTCCGGGTCGCCGACGACATCTCAAAGATGCCGACTACCAGCCCACTTCCCTGGCGCGTTCGTGTGGCGGAGGCCCCAGCCATGGCCGAAGGACGGATCCCTGGCCTCAGCGCGTGTACAAGCCCCGGTTGACTTGGGGAACTACGTCAAAAGGCCGATTTACCCACAGACGCGAAGCCGGGAAGATTGTGGAGAAAGGCTGGGGCCGCGGGAGAGCGGGAGCGAGGGCGCAAGAGGGTGACCTCGCTCCCTGCGGCGTGTGCGACCCCAGCCTCCTGCGATGCTCCCACATTCAAACGCCGCCGGACAAATCGGCGGCGAGTCCGTGGGCGCCGGCATACGCGCTCCACAATGGCCGGCGCGCGTCGTACAGTGAGGAGAACCGGGCTTAGCCAACACTCTCCCTGGTGAAGGCCGGCGGGTGCTAGCCGCATACTCGTCGGCCGCGCCCGGCTCTCTGGAACATCCGAACCCAGGCCATCCCTTGGTGGGGTTCCGGCTAACCGAATAACGGTTCCCGATCCCTGAGTACGCCCTCTTGATGCGATTCGGGGGTGGGGCTGATGCGGTGGCTCCGCCCCCACCGATGGATCGAGGCGAAGAACCTGTCCGAAGGGCCGAAGACCCTGGCTCGTTTCCGTCGTAACGTTGCAATGTGTGGTCTCCTACTCAGTGGTCTCAGCGAGCCGGAACTAAGCTGGACCTCGCGTTTCAGGAGTACCGGCTAGGAGCCCGATTCACGATAATCAGCGTTATGTCAAGTCGACATCGGAATGCCGAGATACTCGGCCGCCTCGACCACGATCCCGTCCCCCAGCTCGAGCGGATGGACGTCCCCCACCGACAGGAGCTCCTCCGCGCGGTCGAAGAGCGTGACGTTCGGCCAGAGGGCCTCGATCGTCGACCACCAGCGGAGGCCGAGAGCCTCGGGATGCCGCGCATGGATCTCTGCGGCGCCCGCCTGGGTCACGGAACGGTCGTTGGTGGCGATCTGCGACGGGCGCAGCCCCTCCCCCACGAGAACGCCGGGATCGTCGAGGTCGACGAGCTCGCCGCTCTCGTCGAAGTCGACGGCCGCAAGCGCGAGCGGCAGCCCGCGACGGACGAGGTCCGCGGGCTCGAGGGACGTGCCGGCCAAGCGCTGGATCTGCTCGGCGACGGCCGACACCGGCTCCACGGAGACGTACAGGCAGCCGTAGACCTCGGGATTGTCGTGCCGTCCGTTGCCCTGGAGCATGCGCGGGAACCAGAGCGGGCCGCCCCGCGCGCGCGGCGACGCCGCCTTGTCCCAGGCAAGGCAGCGAAACAGGATCACGCGTAGGAGTCCGCTTGCTCCTGACGGATGGCCGCGAGCAGCTCCTCGGGCCTTCCCTGGCGGATGACGTCGATCGGACGCCGGTGGCGCAGCAGCGGATTGAGGCCGAAAAGCCACTTCTCCGCCGTCTCGGGCTGATAGAGACGCAGGAGTGACGACATGACGAGCTCGAGTAGGTCGAGCCGCTCCGCGTTCTCGGGGTCGATCCCCTGTCCGCGGCGCCAGCGGCTCACCTGCGCCGGGCTGACACCGAGCGCAGCGGCGAGCTGTCGCTGCGAATGGAAGTCCTTGCTCAGGGCCTCGACCTTGAGTGCGGTGGCAACAGGCATGGCCGAATCTTAGCGCAACAAAAAGTGTTGCGTCAACGCGGTTTTACTTCTTGCGGCCAACATGCACATTCCATTAGCGTGCCGGGGTTCATGCTTCTGGAGCCTGTTGACCCAAACGAACGATTCCGTAGCAGGCGTCGACAAGCCCGGAAGCGACGCGCGATACGAAGGACCGCCGCCCTTGCAGTCGTAGCGCTCGCCGCGGCCGGGACGACCCTCGGCGCACGTTTTCTCACCGAGCGTGACGCCCACGTTGCTGGCTCCGGGGACGGCCAGGCGCCCACCACTCAGGCTGCAGCGGCGCCCAAGCCGCAGTTCAGGCCCTATCCCGACGAGATTCGCGGCGTGCACGTCACGATGGCCCTCGCCTCCGTGCCCGGGAAGATCGACGACTACCTCGCGCTCACGAAGCACGGGCTGAACACGCTCGAGCTCGACATCAAGGACGAAAACGGCGAGGTCGGCTTCCGCAAGCCCAAGGTGGCCCTGGCACGCCAGGTGGGCGCCGCCAAGGACTACTACGACCCGGTCGAGGTGGCGGAGAAAGCCCACGCGGCGGGCGTGTACCTCATCGGCCGCGTCGTTTGCTTCGAAGATCCCGTGCTGAGCCAGAACGCCCCGGGCTACGCGATCCGCACGAGTTCCGGCGGCGTCTGGACGACCGCTGCGGGGCTCGGCTGGGTGAATCAGTACGACAAGCGCGTCTGGGACTACAACATCGAGCTCGGGATCGCGGCGGCGAAAGCGGGCTTCGACGAGATCCAGTTCGACTATGTCCGGTTCCCCACGGACGGGGACTTGTCCGACGCGGTTTTCCGGGGCAAGACCGACCAGTCGAGGACGGCGGTGATCACGAGCTTCGCCAAGTACGCGAGCGAAAAGCTCGAGCCGTACGGCGTGCGCGTCGGGGCCGACGTCTTCGGCCTAACGGCGACGCGGAACATGGGCATCGGGCAGCGCCCCAAGAAGCTCGGCCCCTACCTCGACACGATCTATCCCATGGTCTATCCGTCCCACTTCGGGCCCGGCGAGTACAACCTCCCCGACCCGAACGCGCAGCCCGGCCGTACCGTCGGGCTCGCGCTCCGGGATTTCGACCGGCAGCTGACCGGCCTCGACACGCGCCTCGTCCCCTGGCTCCAGGACTTCTCACTCGGCCGCACGTACACCCTCGCCGATGTCCAGGACCAGATCGAGGCCGCCCGCGACGCCGGCGCCGAGGGATACCTGCTCTGGAACGCCGCCGGCGTCTACACGCACGGCGCCCTCGCCGACCGGTAGGCCGGGCCCTCCCCCGTGCTCGCAGTCGTCCTCGCGCTGCTCTCCGCAGCGCTCTTCGGCGCGATGACGGTGGCGCTTCGGTATGGCTTTCGCGACGGCAGGGCTCCGGACGCAGAGCTCGGCGCCTTCGTCTGCACCGCCGCAGCGGCCCTGGTCGCGGCAGTCGCGGCGGTCCTCGACCGGGAAGGCACCCAGCTCACCCTCCGGGACGCGGCGTTCTTCGCCCTGGCCGGGCTGATCGCGCCCGGTGCCTCGCAGCTCTTCTTCACGCGGGCTGTGCGCGACGCGGGCCCTTCACGCACCTCGGTGGTGGTCGGAACCGCTCCGCTCTTCGCCGCCGTGCTGGCCATCGTCTTCCTCGACGAGCCGATCGAAGCGCCCCTCGTGATCGGCGGGCTGCTCGTGGTCGCAGCGGGCCTGATCCTCGTCAGCGAGCCGACGCGGCCCGAGCACGTGCGCCTGAGCGGCATCGCGATCGCCTTCGCCGCGACGCTGCTCTTCACGAGCCGCGACAACCTCGTCCGCTGGTATTCCGGCGAGACCTCGAGCGGCTCGGTCAAAGGCGCAGCCGTCGCGATGGGCGCAGGCGCGGTCGGCACATTGGCCTACCTCGCCGTCACCCGGCGACGGGGGCTCGCCGGGGATGCTCGCCGCATCGCGTGGAAGCCGTTCGCGGTCGGCGGCCTCTTCTTCGGCCTGTCCTACGTGTGCCTCTTCGCCGCCTACTACCGGGCGCGCGTCACCGTGGTCTCCCCGCTCGTCGCGACCGAGTCCCTCTGGGGCGTGACGCTCTCCGTGCTGCTCTTCAAGCGGACGGAAGTGGTCGGAGCGCGCCTGGCCGGAGCCGTGCTCTTGGTGGTCGCCGGCGGCACGTTGATCTCGATTTTCCGCTAGGCTGCCCGCCTTCCACAAACCTGCCCACAGATCGTCTCCGAGGCAGTGGAAAATGTGGAAAAGTGAACTGTCCGCAAATTGCGGATTTTCGTTTTTCAGACTCCTTGCATCGCACCTGGCGACCCCCTAGATTGCCGCTTGCACCGAGCAGGGAGCGCAAGTAGGTCGAAGCCCCACCGGGCGGCAGTACGCGGAAGCGGAAGGTCGGTCGGTGAGGTGGACGAAAGCGCCACCCGCTCGGTGAATTTTTTTGGTCCGGCCCACCGCCGGTGAAGCGCGCAGGCTAAAGTCTCGGCCGATGCATCTCCGCTTTCCAGCCTTCAGCCCGGGGTTCACGGCATTCGTCTGGGGCCTCGTCCTCGGGAGCTACATCATCGTCGGGATGCTGGCGATCGGGATCTCCAAGGGCACGGCGCTCGTGACCGGGATCCTCGCGGGGTTCCTGATCTTCTTCTACGTACGCCTCCGCGGCGCCGACCAGCTGAACCGCTGACGCGCTAGAGCGCGAGGATCAGCGCCCGCGAGGGCTGCCGCTGCACAAGGGCGCGGCAGAGGAGGCCGGCGAGGTGCCCGCCCAGCTCGTTCTCGAGACGTGCGCGAGCGGTTCCACCTTCGGCCTGGAGGAGCCGCTCGACGGCGGCGCAGTGCTCCAGGAGGCGGGGCGCGCCACGGGCATCGCCCGTGTGTCCCGGGGCGGCGATCTCCATGCCGCCTGCATCGGTGTTGCGCGCCGATCGGGCAATCCCTGGCGCGAGTGAACAGTCCAGAAACGACGAGGGGCGCCGGCCGGCGGCGCCCCTCCTGATCGGATGCGATCCCGCGTTACGGCGTGTCGCGCCTCTCGGGATCGCTGATCTCCACCCGCTCCGGCCGCGTATCGCCGGCGGCGACCATCGTGCGGTCGTCGTCCGTAGTAGTCGCGGTCGTGCCGGCGGGGACGACGACCTGGCGGTCGTCGTAGTCGTGGACGTCCTCGTCCGGGACGACGTCCCGCTCTTCCCGTACCACTTCACGCGTGCGCGGGCCGGTGGTGTCGAACGTGAACGCGAATACGATGCCGAGGCCCATGGCGAGGGCCGCGGGCAGCGTGCCGAGATCGTTCACGAGGCCGGTGATCCCCAGGTCGCTGCTCCAGCCCGTGAAGCGGTCCTGCTGCCAGCCGCCGTCAGGCTGCGTAGCGAGCAGGATCCAGCCGACCACGATCGCGGTCGGGATGAACGCGAGCAGGAAGACGCCCGGGCTCATGACCGGGAGGCCCCACTTCGTCCAGCCGCCGAAGAGCTGCGAGAGCCCCAGTGCCAGCCCGGCGGCCGCGATCAGGCCCATGGCCGCCCAGAAGCCGTTCGTGCTCGTGAGGTCGAAAGTCTGCGCAAGCCAGATGAGCAAGCCGGCGACAGCGACCCCCGCGAGCGTGAAGAGCGCCCGCACGAGCGGTGGGCTGCCCCACCCGCGCACGTCGGATTCCTCACGGCGAATCTCCGTGGCGGCGACGTCCTCGTCGCTCCGTCTAGGGGAAAGTGCCACTTTCGTCACCTCGTCTTCGTCGGGTTCCAGGGGAGCGTTCCCCATGGAGCAACGTCTGTAACCGCGATTCCGTTACGCCGCGAGGTCGCGGCGGCGCGCGTCGAAGCGTCCGGAGTCGACCTCGGCGCGAAATGCCTCGAGGGTCGTCTGGCGGTCGCCGGAGAACATGTACTCGACAACGTCCACCTTGCGGTCGTTGTAGAACGGGACGTCGACGTGACGGTGCGTCACGAGATTGACCGAGGTGCGGGAGCACGACGGGCACTCGACGGCCAGGCCGATCCGGTCCTCCCCCGCGCCGAGAGCACGGAACGAGGACGGGAACACGGGCCGTGCGCGCTCCTCCGGGTAGCAGAAGAAGCTCCAGGGCCATGCCCCTGCGCGGATCTGGGTGGCGGCGAGCTCCAGGAGGTCGGCCGCGGCGGACTCGAGCTTCGACGTCATGAGATTCACGAAGGAGACATCTCCGCCCGCCAGCGGCGCCCAGTCGAGGTCGTCGTGCGCGACGAGGCCGTCGTGCTCGTCCCCGCACTCACACGAAAACGTGACCTTGTAGACCGCGGGATGCGCCGCGCCGGGCAGCCGGTCGATGACTCTGAAGGCGGAGAGCGGCAGCCGGACTTCGCCCCTGACGGGGCACGCGAAGGTGTAGAGCCCGGTCAGCCCGTCGTACATTTCCGGATTATTTATCGGCAGGTCAGACGGAAAACGTCAGACCTTGTACGGATCAGTACTTGATCAGCGAGCAGAGGTCGTAGCCGTCGAGCTTCTCTCGCCCGTGCAGGAACTCCAGCTCGATGACGAATGCGAGGCCGACGACCTCGCCGCCGAGCTGCTCCACGAGGTCGACCTTCGCCTTCGCCGTGCCACCGGTGGCGAGGAGATCGTCGTGGATCAGAACCCGGGCGCCGTTCTTGATCGCGTCCGCGTGGAGCTCGAGCGCGTCGAAGCCGTACTCGAGCGCGTACTTCGCGCTGACCGTTCTCCAGGGGAGTTTCCCGGGCTTGCGCGCGGCCACGAAGCCGCAGTTGAGCCGGTACGCGAGCGCGGCGCCGAGAATGAAGCCGCGGGCCTCGGCGCCCAGGATCAGGTCGGGCTTGCGGGGCTCGGCGAACTCGGCAAGCTGGTCGACCGTTTCGTGCAGCGCCTCGGCATCGGCGAGGAGCGGCATGATGTCCTTGAAGACAATGCCCCGCTTCGGGAAGTCCGGGATGTCCCGGATCTTCGTGCTGAGGTCGACCGGCACGTTACGGCCGCGCCAGCGAGCGGACGGCCCGCCAGAAGAGGAGCTGTGAGAGCTCCTGGGAGAGCGCCGCGAGCGTCTGCAGGTCTTCGAGCCCTGCTCGGTGCCGGTCCGGGTTGTGGGAGCGGAGCTTCGGCGCGACGATCTGCTCCAGCTTGGCGGCTTCCTGCTCCGCGCCCGTCTTGAACGGCCGCAGGTTGCGGGGCTCGACGCCGTAACGCGCGAGCTGCAGGCACGCGGTCACGACGTCCACGTCCCGTTCGGGATACCGGCGCTCGCTGCCGTCCCCGGCGGGGGCGAGCAGCCCGTAATCCTCGAGGTCGCGCACGAAGGCGGGCGTCGCCCCGGTCCGCTCGCACAGCGTGTCGAAGTCGAGCTCCTGCTCGGGCTCGCCGAGTCCCATCCGCTGGCGCGGCTTGCGTCTCGGCGCCGCGAGCTCCTGGCGAATGACGCGCAGGGGGAGGAACTCGTCGCGCTGCAGCCGGAGGATGGTCTCGAGCCGGTCGACGTCGTCCTCGGTGAAGAGCCTGTAACCGCCCTGCGTCCGCCTCGGCGTGAGCAGGCCCTGATCCTCGAGGTAGCGGATCTTCGAGATCGAGATGTCAGGGAACTCGTCCTGGAGCCGCCGGCAGACCGCGCCGATGGTTAGGGGCCGCTCGCGCGGCCCGTCGGACTCGACTCGGGAGACGACGGTGGCCATGGCTAGGACTCCAGGAACGTGAGGCGGTACTTCCCGATCTGCACCTCGTCTCCGTCTTCGAGCTTGGCGCTCTCGACCCTGCGGCGATTGACGTACGTGCCGTTCAGGCTCTCCTCGTCGTCGATGTAATAGCCGTCGTCGCGGTGGACGAGCACCGCGTGCCTGCGGGAGACCGTGACGTCGTCGAGAAAGACCTCGTTCTCGGGCCCGCGGCCGATGCCCAGGCGCTCCGACTCGACGGCGTATGTCTCGCCGGACCGGCCGCCGCCGGAGCGGACCACGAGCGCAGGGCCTTCGATGCGGAGATCGGCGAGCGAGAGCGAGTCGTCCTCGGCCACCTCCTCCGGGGTGAAGGTCATGGTCGTGTGCGCGCCGGGCTCGTCACGCGGGAGCAGCGCTCCGCACTTGGAGCAGTAATTGGAGGCTTCGGGATTCTGGAAGCCGCACTCCGGACAGTGGACGTGGCTCACGGCGAGCCTATTCGGCCGGCGGGGACGCCTTGGTGGCGAGGATCTCCGCCAGCTTGTCGACGTCGATGTCGTGGAGCGGGCTCTTGCCCTCCCCCACGTCCTTCTTCAGGCGCGCCTGCAGCTCCGCGCGCAGGATGTCGATCTTGCCATGCAGGATGCGGCGCCGGTACGAAACCTCGCGCTCCTCGTCCATGAGGTCGCGGATGAGGTCGCGCAACTCCTGGTCGGACAGAGAATCGAGGTCGGGAAGGGCTTCCACGTGTTAACTCCGATCGGAGAGGAACGAGGGGCTCCTGAAGTATGGCAAGCGCTCGCCAATCCTTCAACCTGGACTTGAGGGTTATGCCACCCCGTCCTCTTCATCGGTGCCCGCGACGATGTCCTCGACGAGCTTGAGGAAGCGCTCTTCGAGGGTCGCCGCGTCCTCCGGTGTCTTCCCTTCGGCGTACACGTGGACGAGCGGCTCGTCGGGGTCGGGAAGCACCTGTGCCCACCCGCCGTCCTCGTAGACCTTGATCCCGTCGAGGGTGTCCACCTTCTTCCCCTTCACGCGTTCCGTGAGGATGCGCATGACAGCGCCCTTGCGGGCCCACGGGCAGCGCACCTGGCGATGGATGACGGTGGACTGCGGCAGGCCGGAAACAAGCTCCGAGAGTGGACGGTCGACGGGCGCGAGCAGCTGCAGCAGGTTGCAGAGGCTGGCGACGCCGTCGTAAGCGGGCAAGAACTCGGGGAAGACGAAGCCGCCGCCGATGGACCCCGCGAAGACGACGCCGTCACCGGCGGACGCGCGCGTGAGCGCCGAGAGGGAGGCGGCCGTTCGCGTGACCTCGAGCTTCGAGCCTTTGACGAGCGGCTCCGCGAGGCTCGTGACCGTGATCGGAAGCGCGAGTGTCCCGCTCTTGCCGTCGGAGGCGAGGAGGCTGAGGAAAAGGAGCAGCTCCTGCTCGACCGGGACTTCATGCGCCTGCTCGTCGACGAGGTAGATCCGTTCGCCGGAGCGGTCGAACACGACGCCGAAGTCGGCTCCGACCGCCGCAACGAGGCGCTTTGCATGGCCGAGCGCCTCTCGCACCCCGTCCGCCGAGTCCGCGGTCTGCTCCCCGCCGTACGGATGCGCGGCGATCATCTCGACACCGAGCGGGCCGAGCACGACCGGAAGCACGATCGAGGCCGCCGAGTGGGCATAGTCGACCACGATCCTGAAGGTGCGCGCCCTGATGGCCTCGACGTCGAGCGTCCCCAGGAGGTCGTCCGCGTAGGTCTCGGCGGCCCGTGTCGGCGTGTAGATCTGGCCCACCTCGTCGTACGCGGCGCGCCGGAACTCCTGGCGCTGGAAGTGCTTCTCGATCTCCTTGAGGAACTCGGGCGTCGCCTGGATGCCCGGCGGCTCGAAGAATTGGATCTGCATGATCTCGGGATCGACTGTGCTCGGACGAACGTGGACGCCCGCGCCGAGGCCCTCGCTCTTCAGGAAGTGGCGGTTGACGGCGGCCGGCATGACGTGGAGGTCGGCGACCTGGACGCCCGTGGAGGTGATGCCGGAGACGACCGCTCGCTTGAGGAGCCGGCTCGCGGGAGAGCCGTCTCGGCTCGTCACCACGCGGACGCCGCGCTTCAGGGCCGTGCCGAGCGCGATCCCGACCCGCAGCGCGGTCTCGGGCGTCAGGTCGACGTTCACGAGGCCGGCGACCGCGTCGCGGCCGAAGAGCCTCGAGGCCAGGCGCGACTCCCAGATCAGGTTCCGGTCGACGAGCGCGCCCGCTTCGACCTCTTTGAACGGATAGATGCGGATTCCAGGCATGACGACGCTCTGCTCGCCGATCGTGCAGCTGTCCCCCACCGCCACCCCCTCGTGCAGCCGGGCGTGCGGCCTGATGTCGCAGGACTTGCCTGCGATCGCACCCTCCACGAGCGCGCTCCGGCCGATGTACGTGGACGAGTCCACGACCGACCGCGTCGTGCGCGCATGCTCACGCAGCGTCACGCTCGGCGAGAGCACGGAGTACGGGCCGACGGACGCCTGCGGCGCGATGCGGCAGTAGTTGCCGATGAACGCGGGGCCTTCGACGGATTCGAGGTCGGCCAGCTCGACCCCCTCGCCGACCCAGACGTTGCCGCGCAGCTTGATGCCGGCGACGTTCAGCGCCACCCGCTCGTCGAGAGCGTCGAAGTTCGCCTGGCGGAACTGGTCGAGGTTCCCGATGTCCTGCCAGTAGCCGTCCGCGACGTAGCCGTAGAGGGGGCGGCCCATCTCGAGGAGGAGCGGGAAGAGCTCCTTCGAGAAGTCATACGGCTCGCCCTCGGGCACGTGACGGAGCACCTCCGGGTCGAGCACGTAGATGCCCGTGTTGATCGTGTCCGTGAAGACCTGGCCCCAGGAGGGCTTCTCCAGGAACCGCTCGATGCGCCCGTCATCGTCGGTCACGACGATCCCGAACTCGAGCGGATTGTCGACGCTCTTCAGGCCGATGGTCACCATGGCTTCCTTTTCCTGGTGAAACCGCACGAGCGCACCGAGGTCGATGTCGCAGAGCGCGTCACCCGAGATGACGAGGAAGGGCTCGTCGAGTGCGTCCTCGGCGAGCTTCACCGAGCCCGCGGTGCCCATCGGAGACTCCTCCACGGAGTACCGGATCGAAACGCCGTGGCTCTCCCCCGCGCCGAAGTAGCCGCGAATCGCCTGCGGCATGAATGCGAGGGTGACGACGATGTCGTCGAAGCCGTGGTGCTTGAGGAGCTCGACGATGTGCTCCATGCACGGCTTGCCGACGATGGGAACCATCGGCTTGGGCTGGTTCGAGGTGAGCGGGCGCAGGCGCGTGCCCTCGCCGCCCGCCATCACGACCGCCTTCACTGCCTCACCGCCTTCCAGACCGCCACGCCGTAGAGGATTCCCGCCAGGGAAGCCAATGCAACCCCGCTCCAGAAGAGCGCGAGGGGCCAGTCGGTGCCCGCGTCCGTGACGAGGATGAACGCGATCGACGCGTACAGCACCCAGGTCGCCGCCTTGCCGAGGAAGCTGACGGAGAAGTCGTACCCGCGCCGGAGCGCGAACGGCGTCCCGAGCACGAGGAGCCCGTCGCGGATGACGATGAGGACGAGCGCCGGCCAGGGGAGCCGGTCGTACGCGAAGAGCAGGATGACGGCGATGTCGATCATCAGCCGGTCGGCCAGCGGGTCGGCGAACTTACCGAACTCCGACTCGACCTCCCAGCGGCGCGCCAGCCAGCCGTCGACCTGATCCGTGATCCCCGCCACGCCGAAGACGATTCCGGCGGGCCAGCTCGCATCCCCGCCTGCGTCCACCACGAGAACCACGAACACCGGGATAAGCACCAGGCGGAGGATGGTGAGCGCGTTGGGCAGCTGCGCGAGGGGCGCGGGCACGGCTCGTGTCGCCATGGTGGGGCAATGGTAGCCTCGCGCGGATGTCCGACCGGCATTCCCTGCCCGGATTCGTCACCGCCCATAGCCACGCGTTCCAGCGCGCCATGCGGGGCCGCGCCCAGGGAGACGACTTCTGGGCCTGGCGCGATGCGATGCTCGAGCTCGCCCAGGGCCTGACACCGGACGGCGTCCGCACCTCGTACGAGGAGACGTACAGGGAGATGCTCGCGGCTGGCTACACCGCCGTCGGGGAGTTTCACTATGTCGGCCTGCCGGAGGCCAAGGCGGCCGTCGAGGCGGCCGCAGCGGCCGGTATCGAGCTCGTCCTTCTCCTCTCCGCCTACGCACGCGGGGGCCTCGAGCGGTTCCGCCAGCCCTCCGTGGGCGCCTACCTCGAGCAGGTCGAGGAGCTACGCGAGTCAGGTGCGCGCGTAGGCGTCGCCCCCCACTCCGTCCGCGCCTGCCCGGCCGACTGGCTGCAGGAGATCGGCGCCCACGCCGAGCGCGAAGGCCTCGTCCTCCATATCCACGCGGACGAGCAGCCGAAGGAGATCGAGGAATGCCTCGCAGAGCACGGCGTCAGGCCGATCGAGCTCCTGGCCCAGACCGGCTGCCTCGGCCCCCGGACGACGATCGTCCACGGAACACACGCAGACGAGAACGAGCTCGCGCTCCTCGCCGAGTCGGGAGCCGGCATCTGCGTCTGCCCGCTCACCGAGGCCAATCTCGGCGACGGCTTCCTCCCCGTCGCACGCGTGCGCGAGCACGGAATTCGACTCTGCATCGGGTCTGACTCCAACGTCAGGCTCGACCCGCTCGAGGAGCTGCGCGAGCTCGAGGGAATCGCGCGGCGCCAGGAGCTACGGCGCAATGTCGTCTCGGTGCAGGACCTGCTGGAGATCGGCTCCGCCGAGGGAGCGAAGGCGCTCGGGCTCGACGAGTGGCCCGGGGTCGAGGCCGACCTCGGCCATCCCTCCCTGGCCGGGGTGGCGGAGGAAGAGGTCGAGGCCGCGCTCGTCTTCGGCTGCGGCGCGGACGTCTTCGCCGCCTAGACCGTCACGTGTCCCGCGGCGAGCACCAGAGCCGTCTGCTCGCGGATGCTGTCGTAGTCCGCCGTGGTCAGCTCCACGACCTCGACACACCCGCCGTTCCCACATTCGCACACGAACTCGAGGCTCGGGAAGTCACCTTCCCTGCCCACTTCCCGGATGCGGTCGTTGACCTCGCGAAGCAACTCGCTTCGCACCGGCTGGCCGTCGCCGCGCCCGTTACCCGAGGCTCCGTGGCTTTCGTGGGGGGTCGTCATACGTTTGCTACTATGCGAACGCAACTGACGACAAAAAAGATACGACACATATGTCGCTTGTGTCAACAGCCCAGTCCGACAAGCCCTGGCGATTCGTCACCAACCACACGCAGGTGCTGCTTTGCATCGCCCGCGACCCCGATGCACGAATGAAGACCATGGCCGAGTCGATCGGGATCACCGAGCGAGCCGCCCAGCGAATCGTGCGTGACCTGGTCGAAAGCGGCTTCGTCGAGCGGCAGCGCGTCGGGCGCCGGAATCGGTACGTGATCAACCGCGAGCTGCGCATGCGCCACCGAGCCCAGCACGATCACGCGATCGGCGAGCTGCTCGACCTCTTGAAGCTGGAAGAGCGCTAAGCAGGCTTCGGCAGCGGCTCGATGGCCACGAGCGCCCGCTGGATCTCTTCCTCCGGGAGCGCGAAGTCCTCGAGCCGGCCGGCCAGGTAGTCGTCGTACGCGGCCATGTCGAAATGCCCGTGTCCCGAGAGGTTGAAGAGGATCGTCCGCTCCACTCCCTCGTCGTCCGCCGCCATGGCATTCAGCAGGGCGCCATGGATTGCATGGGCCGATTCGGGCGCCGGGATGATCCCTTCGCTGCCCGCGAAGGTGACGGCGGACGCGAAGACGTCGTTCTGCGCGTAGGCCTCTCCGCGCACGAGGCCGTCGAGGACGAGCTGCGAGATCAGAGGCGCGACTCCGTGGTAGCGGAGACCGCCCGCGTGGATCCCCGCCGGGACGAAGTCGTGGCCGAGCGTGTGCATGGGAACGAGCGGAGTCAGCTGCCCGGTGTCCCCGAAGTCGTAAGCGAATGGACCGCGGGTGAGCGTCGGGCAGGCCGCGGGCTCGCAGGCGAGCACGTCGATCTCCTTGCCGCCGATCTTCTCGCGGATGAAGGGGAAGGCAAGGCCGGCGAAGTTCGAGCCACCGCCCACACAACCGATGATCACATCCGGGAATGCGCCCGCCAGCTCCAGCTGCGCGAGCGCCTCCTGGCCGATGACCGTCTGGTGCAGGAGCACGTGGTTGAGCACGCTTCCGAGCGCATAGGCCGTGTCGTCCCGTCCTGCGGCGTCCTCGACGGCCTCGGAGATGGCGATGCCGAGGCTTCCCGGCGAATCCGGGTCGGCCTCGAGGATCGAGCGCCCGGACTGCGTCTCCTCCGACGGGCTTGCGATCACGCTCGCGCCCCACGTTTCCATCATCGAGCGCCGGTAAGGCTTCTGGTGGTACGAGACCTTGACCATGTAGACCTTGCACTCGAGCCCGAGCAGGCGGCAGGCAAGCGCCAGTGCGCTTCCCCACTGGCCTGCGCCGGTCTCCGTGGCGAGCCGCTCCCGGCCTTCCTGCTTGGAGTAGTACGCCTGGGCGACCGCTGTGTTGGGCTTGTGGCTCCCCGCCGGCGAGACGCCCTCGTACTTGTAGAAGATCCGCGACCTC
Source organism: Thermoleophilia bacterium (assembly GCA_025935275.1). GTDB lineage: Bacteria > Actinomycetota > Thermoleophilia > Gaiellales > Gaiellaceae > DATEOR01. The sequence continues at coordinate 201 of JAICVP010000001.1, read as the reverse complement.
GTGCCGAGCGCCTGCTCCAGTCGATGCGCGCGGATGAGCGGCGTCGGGCGCCACAGGCGCAAGATCTCCCGCACGGGCTCCGGAATCGGGATCTCGGGCGCGTCGGAGACCTCCTGGAGGATGAGCTCCATCGGGAAGAGCGGCGCAAGGTCGTCCGGGCCCACGGGCTCGCCCGTCCCGGGATGCAGAACCGGCTGCGGC
>JAICVP010000180.1 GCA_025935275.1 Thermoleophilia bacterium | reverse complement strand
GCGCCAGCGCCGAGATCGCCGGCTGCCACGTTGACGATGCGGTACGGCACCTCGAGCTCCTTGACGAGCTCCTCCTCGACAGACAGCAGAAACTCGAGCTGGTCGGGCGACTCCTCGGGGAGGCAGAAGACGAACATCTCGACCTTGTCGAACTGGTGCACCCGGAACATCCCGCGCGTGTCCTTCCCGGCCGCGCCCGCCTCGCGGCGGAAACAGGTCGAGTAGCCGGCATAGCGATAGGGGAGCGAGCCCGGGTCGAGCTCTTCGTCCATGTGGAAGGCGGCGAGGGCGACCTCGGATGTGCCCGTCAGGTAGAGGTCGTCGCTCTCGATCCGGTAGATGTTGACCTCGTCCGTAGGGAGAAAGCCCGTCCCGTACATGGCGGCCTCGCGGACGAGCACGGGGGGAAGCACAGGCGTGAAGCCCTGCTTCGCCAACCGGTCGAGCGCGAAGCGGTAGAGCGCCAGCTCCGCGAGCGCGAAGTCGCCGAGTCGGTACGCAAAGCGCGATCCCGAGACCTTTGCGCCGCGCTCCATGTCGATCTCCCCGAGCTCGAGGTGGTCGCGTGGGTCGAAGCCGAATTCGGGCGGGTCGCCCGACCGGCGCACCTCGACCGCGTCCTCCTCCGTGAAACCGTCGGGCGCGGTTGCATCCGGGGGATTTGGGATCCGGGCGAGCAGGTCGTTGCGCTTTGCCGCCTCCTCCTCGAGTGTCGCCTCGGCCTGCTTCAGGTCCTCCTTGAGCGCGTTCAGGCGCTCGATCTCCTCCGGCGAGGGCTTGCCCTTGCCTACCGGCTTGCGGGCAGCGCGAAGCTCGTCCACGCGAGTGTTCGCGGCGCGCCAGCGCTCGTCCGCCTGCAGGAACTCGTCGAAGATCTCGGCCGCGCCCTTGCGCGCGAGCGCCGCGCGCCAGGCGTCCGGGTCGGCGCGGGCGGCGCGGACATCGATCATCGGCGCGATTCTACGACTGCTTCGATCACCTGAGCCACGCCTTCCTCGGTGACCGGCGGGCAGACCCAGTCGGCGATGTCGATCAGGCGCTCGTGGGCGTTCGCGACCGCGATTCCGAAGCCCGCCCACTCGAGCAGCTCGATGTCGTTCTCGCCGTCGCCGAAGGCGACCGTCCGCTCCGGAGTGAAACCGATGTGGTCGGCGAGGAACTGGAGACCGGAGCCCTTCGTCACTTTCGGGCTCGCGATCTCGAGGAAGAAGGGCAGCGACTTCGAGATGTAGAGGCGGCCGGCGAAGCGCTCCTTCAGGCGCGCCTCCAGTCCGTCGAGCAGCTCGGGCTCCCCGACCGAAACGACCTTCGTCGCCGGTTTCTCCAGCCAGGCGGCCAGGTCGCCGACCTCATGGATCACGAGTCCCTGGAAGTCGGCGTAGGCGCGGGCCTCAGGGGTCACCCTGCCCACGAAGAGCTCGTCGTCCACGTAGACGTTGCAGTGGAAACCCTCGCCGACGATCGCCTCGATCGCCTCCTTTGCCAGGGCGACGGGGATGGGCTCGTGGCGAAGCCAGCGCCCGCTCTGCGGCTCGGCCACGACCGCGCCCTGGTAGCAGACGACGGGATCGTCGATCCCCGCCTGGAGGACGTACGGCCGCACGGAGATGAACATTCGCCCCGTGGCGATGACGACGCGGATCCCGGCCGCGCGCGCTGCCCGGATCGCGGCCTCGGTGCGCGGCGGAAGCATCCCGTCCTTGGCGATCAGCGTGCGGTCGAGGTCGCAGGCGAGCACCTCGACCTCGCTGGGAAAGCCGGCGGGAAGACTCAGCTCGACGGTTGCAGGAAGGCGACGAGGTCGGCGAGCTGCTGGTCCGAGAGGGACTCGCCGAAGTTGGCCGGCATGATGTTCGCCTGGAAGCCCGAGGCAATTTCGTCATTCGGCTGCACGATCGACTCGAGCACGAAGTCTGCGTCCTTCCCCTCGAGGGCGGTGTCGAGATCAGGGCCGATCGTCGCGCTCGTCCCCGCGGGCCCGTAGGTGTGGCAGCCGCCGCAGCCGGAGGACATGAAGACCTCCTTGCCCGCCGCCGCGTCACCCTGGCTCGTGTCGATGGTCTCGGTCGCGGTCTGCTCGGGGACCGTCCCGACGACGCTCTCCGCGGTCGGACTTACGACGGTGGCGTCACCGCAGCCGGCGACGAGGATGATGAGCCCGGCGAGGATCCCGGAGAGGGCGAGAGCGCAGCGCATCGGTCGCGAAGCATAACGGCCTCGACCACGACGTACCCCACCAAACCGGCGGTGAGCACGTCGTTCGGCGAGTCGTTGACGACGAGGGAGGTCGCGATGGCCGCCGCGAATGCCAGCGGAAGGGCGCGCCTGTCCAGCGGCGCATCCGAGCGGAGGAGCCTCACGACGAGGACGACCAGAACCGGCAGGCAGATCGCGACGACGACGGCGATGTCTGCCTGCTGCGCGATTCGGTCCCACGAGAGCGCGACGCGGTCGCGCAGGTCGCCGGCGAGCCCGGAAGGCCCCGAGTCGAGTGCCCGAGACACGTGGCTCTCGGGACCTGTCACCGCATCGATGGCGATCAGGCCTGCGGCCGCGGCGAGCGCGGCGCCGATTGCGACGGCGAGTCGCTTTCCCCGGAGCCCCGCGAGGAGGATGGCGAGCAGCGGAAAGGCGAGGGCGAGGACGATCGCGCCTCCTCCGTCGGCGCCGAAGCGGTTCCCCGCGACGCAGACGAAGCTGAGGAGCGCCACGCCGGAGAACGCCCACCAGCCGAAGCGCCGCCAGAGGAAGACGGCACCGCCGAGCGCAGGCACGAGCAGCATCGTCTCGAGGAAGTTCGAGAGCCCGTAGAAGCGGGAGTTCTGACTTGGGCCGAACGGCGAGAGCGCGACGTCGCTCCCGTCGACGCCGAGCGCGACGAGGTAGGAGGCCACGATCCCCGCGAGGAAGAGCCCGATTGCCAGGTCGGAGCGCATCACGCGGGCGAGCAGCCAGCCGGACGCTGCCGCCAGCGCGATGACGAGGACCGTGGGCCAGAAGGACGAAACGTTCGCGAGCCCCAGGGCGAGGTTGGCGACGAGTGCCGCCCCGAACCCGAGCAGCCCCGCCCGCGGCCACAGCAGGGCGAGGGCGACGAGAATGATCCCTGCCGCGAGGCCGGCCGGTACGCGCGAGTCGTTGTGGTCGTCGATGCGCTCGTCGAGAGCGGCGAGGGTGGCGGCTGGATCGGAATCGGGCTGCGAGCTGAGCGCGCCGTCGCCGAGCGCGGCCGGCGCGATGTCGGCGATCGAGACGAGGCCGGGGATGCGAGTCGAGTCGGAGACCAGGGTCCCGTCCCGGATCCCGGGTCCGAAGACGAGGATCGGGTAGCGCCGGTCGTTCGGCTGCGTGCCGCCTTTAGGGAGTGAGACGAGGATGTAGGGCGGAGTTGGCGTTCCCGTCAGCGTCGCCAGCTCGATCTCTCGACCGCCCTCCGGCAGCGGGCCGCGCAAGGAATTCTGAACCTCTCCGCGCTCGAGCGAGGCAAGCGCCTGCTCGCGACTTGTCTCCGGGCCCGCTCCAGGGACGAGCAGCCCGGCGGCGCCCCGGTCGGTCGGGAAGGGGCCGTCGACGACGTAGACGTTGTAGCCGCGTGGCACGCCCTGCGCCGCGGCCGTTCCCGCGAGGAGGAGAACGAGGAACAGGGCTGCCGCGATGCGGGCCATGGGCGAACTCTAGGTGCGCCTGAGGCCGAGACCCCCTGGGTACACTTTTCTCATGGAACGCAAGGCCTTTGGACGGGACGCAGGCCTCTCAGCACGGATGCTCCTGACCTCATTCCTGCTGGGGCTTCTGTACGTCGTCTTCGCGGTCGTCCTCTTCAACGTCCTGAACGTCGGCCTCGTGCCGATGCTGCTCATCGTCGTCGGGCTCGCGCTGTTCCAGTACTTCACGTCGGACAAGATCGCCCTCGCGGCCTCCGGCGCGAAGGTGGTCACGCCCGAGCAGGCGCCCGAGCTGCACGCGATGGTGGAGCGCCTCTGCGCCATGGCCGATCTGCCGAAGCCGCGGGTGGCGATCATCCCGACCGACGTCCCCAACGCGTTCGCGACCGGCCGCAGCCCGAAGCACGCAGCCGTCGCGGTCACCGAGGGACTGTGGCGCAGGCTCGAGCCGCAGGAGATCGAGGGCGTGCTCGCCCACGAGCTCTCGCACGTGGCCAACCGCGACGTGCTCGTGATGACGCTCGCGAGCTTCTTCGCGATGCTCGCCGCGCTCCTCACCCGCGTCGGCCTCTACGGCGGGATGTTCAGCGGCGGCCGCAACCGGGACGGCGGCGCTCCTGCCTGGCTGATCATCTTCCTCGTCTCGATCGTGACCTACATCGTCAGCTTCGTCCTCATCCGGACGATCTCCCGCTACCGCGAGTACGCGGCGGATCGCGGCGCGGCGCTGCTCACCGGTGCGCCCGAGCAGCTGATGAGCGCGCTGCAGAAGATCGCGAGCGACATCGTCCGCATCCCGCAGCGCGACCTCCGCGAGGTCGAAGGGATGAACGCCTTCTTCATCATCCCGACGAACTTGAAGTCGTCGATGGGCGAGCTCTTCGCCACCCACCCGCCGCT
>JAICVP010000312.1 GCA_025935275.1 Thermoleophilia bacterium | reverse complement strand
GGCGAGAGCGCTCGACCAGCCTCCCGTGGAGATGCCGCCCGCATCAGCGCCGGCGACCCAGAGGCCGTCGGCCGCACGGCCGCGGGTGTCGACCGCAACCCCGCCGAGCGTCGTCGTGATCGCAGCGACCACCTCGACCACAGTCTCCCCGTCGCGGCGCTCGACCGGCGCGCCCGCCTTCTGCGCAGCCTCGATCACCTCGCGAACCGTGCGCTCGCGCACGGGCTCGCCGAGTGCCTCGTCCGGAACGACGTAGCGGGCCCGGGCGCCCCGCTGCCTCGCCGTCCACTGGGCGACGTCGATCTCGGACCACGTCTTGGCCTCGTACACCTCACCGTCGAGGTTCTCGACGCGGGCATGGCGCGCGTAGACCTGGGCGAGCGGGACGAAATCCTTCTCCGAGATGTGCGGGGCGGCCGCCAAATTTCTGCCGTAGAACTCGTCGAGGCCGGCGCTCTCGGTTGCGCCCGCAGCCAGCGCGAGCCTAAGGCCGTCGCCGCTGCTCCACGGATTGGCGCGGAGAACGAGTTGCTCCGCCTCCGGCGTGATGCGCTCGCGGACGAGGGCCGTGTCTCCCTGAAAGCCACCGGTGGCGAGGACGACAGGCGCGCCGCTCGGGAGCTCGGTCAGCGGCTCGCTGAGCCGGACCTCGCCGGCGCGGCGCGTCAATGTCTCCGTCAGTCCCCGCGGATCGAAGCGGACACCCGTTGTGAGCGCGTTGCCCGTCTCGCGCGTGACCACGGGGGCACCCAGAGCCTCGAGCCAGGCGAGGGCGTGGTCGAGCCCCTCCCAGACGACCCGCTGCAGGTCGGCGTCGCCGCCCTGGCACTCCTGCCGGAAGCGCTCGAAATCCCGGTAGCGCCAGACCACGCAGCTCGAGAGGAGCATCGAGCCACCCGGCCGGTCGCCCTTCTCGTGGATGACGACGTCGGCGCCGAGCTCGCGGGCACGAGCGGCGGCGGCCAGGCCGGCCATCCCCGCCCCCGCGACGACGAGGCCGGGCAGGGTTCTAGACGAGGGAGAACGTCGGCTTGTGCTCGACGTACTCGAGCTTGATGCGGTCCGGGCCCCAGACGAAGACGGCGTAGGTGTTCGCCGCATCGACGATGTCGGCGATCTCGAGCCCGCGCTCTTCGGCTTCCCGGATGTGCTGGTCGGCCGACTCGACGCGAAGGCCGAGATGGTTGAGCAACGGGCGCTCGGGCTCCTGGGTCTCACCCTGCTCGAGCTCGATGTAGGCGTCGCCGGCCTTCAGGCGGCCGTCCTCGACGTCGAAGCCGAGCTTGGCCAGCTGCTCGAACGTGGTCTCGGGATCCGCGACGCGGAAGGCGACGTGGTCGAGGTCGTAGGCGACTCCGTCCTCGGCAGCAACGAGCGCGAAGGCCAGGCGCTGCGGGCCTTCGAACTCCACACGTCCTTGCTCGGGCCGCTCGACCGCCAGGTCGGGCGGCAGCTCGGCCAGCGCTTCGTCGATGTCGAAGACGCGAAGTCCGATGCGCGCCAGGGGGCCTGGCTCCCGGTCCGGCTCGGCGGCGAAGAGGGTCAGCTTGCCGCGGCGGGCGTCGGAGCCCACGAGCGTGAACTTGTCCGTGCGGTCGATCACGTGCATGCCCAACCGGTCGACGAGGAAGTCCGCCAGCTCGTCGCGGTCGGCCACCCAGAGGGCGATGTGGTCAAGCGTCTCGATCTTCATACCGCGCAAACTACCCATGATCACTGGTTGCAACGCAGGCAAAACGGGGAAATTCCCGGTGATGGAGAACGGGGGGTCAACGAGCAACGGAAACGGGAGCGCGCGGATCCTGCTGCTCGCGGCGCGCCAGCCCGATCTCCGCGGTTTGCTCGAGGAGGCGGGGTTCGCGGTCGACGCGCAGAGGAAGCCGCCGAAAGAAGGTCTGCCCGACGCCGACTTGGCCCTCGTCTTCCGCGGACGTCTGATCGGGCGGAACCAGGCAGCCATCCTGCACGAGCGCGGCATTCCGGTCGTGGAGGTCCTCACCTCGGAGCCGACGTCGTCGTCCACGGCAGGCTGGCTACGGCTCTCCAACCGCATCTCCAAGCCCGACCTCGTCCAGGTCGTGCGCGCCGTGGCCGACTGGGCCACCGGCAACCGAGCCGCGCACGCGGAATAGAATCGCCCTTCCCAGCGCGAGGAGGGCATCGATGCTCACATTCGGCGTCACGGTTCTGCCGGATCCGCCGCACACCCGCTTCGTCGAGCTGATGAAGCTCGCGGAGGACAACGGCTTCGAGTACGGCTGGACGTACGACTCCCACATCCTCTGGCAGGACGCGTATCCGCTGATGACGCTCCTGGCGATGAACACCGAACG
>JAICVP010000241.1 GCA_025935275.1 Thermoleophilia bacterium | reverse complement strand
GTCTCGCCGAGTTCGTCTCGTTGCCTCTCCTGACCGGGGCGCCGCCGGCCCGCGAAGAAGCCAAGGAGGACCTGTTCGACCGTGCCGACCAGTCGATGGGGGGAGCGAAGTGGTGGGCACGCTTCAAGCAGGACCTCGAGATCGGACGGGTCAACGTCCCGGCGGGTCGGATCCTGTTCTGGACGATCGCCGCGACGCTGCTCGCCGTGTACCTGCTGACGCTGATCGGGGGCTTGATCGTCGGAATCCTGGGCTTCGGCATCCCCTTGATCGTCCGTGCGGTCGTCAGGCAGCGCGCGAATCGACAGCGTCAGCTTTTCGCCGAGCAGCTGCCGGACAACCTCCAGGTTCTCGCCTCAGCGCTGCGCGCCGGCCATAGCCTCGTGGGAGCGCTCTCCGTCGTCGTCGACGACTCGCCCGAGCCGTCCAGGTCCGAGTTCAAGCGCGTGATCGCCGACGAGCAGCTCGGCGTCCCGCTCGAGGACGCCATCGAGGTCGTCGCCGAGCGCATGCAGAGCAGGGACCTCTCGCAGGTCGGGCTCGTTGCGGCGCTGCAGCACGAGACCGGCGGGAATACGGCCGAGGTGCTCGATCGTGTCGCCGAGACGGTTCGTGAGCGCTTCGAGCTTCGGCGCCTCGTGCGCACCCTCACAGCGCAGGGGCGCATGTCCAGGTGGGTCCTGACGAGCTTGCCCGTCGGCCTGTTGCTCGTCATCACGCTGCTGAACCCGGAATACATCGAGCCGCTCTACACGAACCCCATGGGGCGCGTCGTGCTCGTCGTGGCCGGTCTCATGGTCGTCTCAGGATCCCTCGTCATCCGCAAGATCATCGACATCAAGGTGTAGGAGGCGGCATGCTCTTCTTCCTCGTCGGTCTCACCCTCGCAGGAGCCTCCGTGTACCTCGTGGCCAAGGCTGTGAGCATGCCGCGCGTCCGAACAGCGGAGACGATCGCGAAGATCGACCTGTACGGCTACGCCGGGGGCTCGGACGACGTCGATGACAGCTCGGTGATGCGCGGCGCCCTCGACGACATTGCCGGCGCCGTCGGCTCTGTCGTGGCCAACCGCTTCGGTGGCAAGCACGAGCAGAACGTGCGGAGCCATCTCATGGCGGCCGGCCTCTACGGGATGACCTCGAGACGGTTCATCGGGTATCAGACGCTCGCTGCGATCACATTCCCCGCCGCGTGGATCTGGTTCACGGGAACAACCAACATGGCGAGGTTCTTCGTCCTCCCGGGAGCTGCCCTCGCCGTGTACCTCGGCTGGCGGGCGCCCCTGATCGTGGTCGATCGCAGAGCCCGGTTCCGGCTGCAGGAAATCGACTACGAGCTTCCGGAGCTGGTCGACCTGCTCGTCGTCACCGTCGAGGCCGGTCTCGGCTTCTCCGGATCGCTGCAGGTCGCCTCGGAGCGGATCGGCGGCCCGCTGGGGGAAGAGCTTCGCCTCACCCTCCAGGAGCAGAACATGGGCCTGACGACGGAAGAGGCACTGCGGAACATGCTGATTCGCGCGGACACGCCTGCGGTGCGCTCTTTCGTTCGCGCAGTCACACAGGGCGAGACGCTCGGGGTTTCGATCGGCGACATCCTGCGCTCCCTCGCAACCGAAATGCGCAAGCGGCGCCGCGCGTCCGCGGAGGAACGCGCCCAGAAGGCTCCGGTCAAGATCCTCTTCCCGCTCGTCTTCCTCATCTTCCCCGCCATGTTCGTGATCTTGCTCGGGCCGGCAGTGTTCGACTTCCTCGAGGCATTCAACTGAGCCGAATCCTCGTCACTCTTCTCTTCGGCGCCGCCACCGTGGCGACGGCGATGACCACCTTCGAGCGCATACAGACGGCCCTCGAAGTAGGCACAACCCGTGCCTGGGCCCTCGTCGGCTATTGGACGCTGAAGGCGGCCGTCGTTGCGGCATTCACGTTCTTCATCGCCGTTCGCCCGGAGTCTCGCCGTCCGTCGCGTGCCCCGCTCGCGTTTGTGGCCTGTGCTGCCGCGCTCGTCCTTGTCGTTATCTTGCGCCAGCCCTCCGGTAGCAGCACGACCCTCGTTCTCGCCGGCGACTTCGTCGCGCTTGTCAGCTACGTCTGGCTCCTGGCTTCCGTGCTCGCCCTTGGCAAGTGCTTCGGAATCCTTCCGGAGGCGCGAGGTCTCGTCACGCGCGGGCCGTACCGCTTCGTCAGGCATCCCGTGTACCTCGGCGAGCTCGGCGCTGTGCTCGGCTTCGTCATCGGAGCTCCGACGTTCTGGAACATCGGGGTGCTCGTCGCCTTCTACGCCGCCCAGGCCGTCAGGATGCGGCTCGAGGAGAAGGCACTCACGCGGGAATTTCCGGAGTACGCGCGCTACGCCGCGGCCACGCCGCGTCTGGTGCCCTGGGCTCCGGTTTCTTTCGCGCGGATTCCGACCGCCTCGCGCCCTTCGTAGCGCCGAGCTAGCGCGCGACGTCCGCGGCCGCCGCCTACCCGAAGGTCGGTTAGAGGACCTCGACCTCCGGGTAGTGTAGGTTTCGGCGTCGCCGTCCGATAAGACGCTCTAGTCCGATGACGGTTACCCAATTTCTCGTTGCGTTGGCCTTGGGGGCAGGAGCAATCGCCCTCTGGATCAACAACCGTTTCCCCGGCATCGCGCCGGGCCGCATCGCCACCGCGATGATTCATGTCGGCGTCGCCATGGTGATCGGGGTCGCTCTCGTCCCGGCGATCGACGCCTTCGTCGAAGCGAGCGTCTCGCCGCTCATGCGGGCGATCCTGATCACGTTCGTGGTCGGGCTTCCCGCGCTCATCTACGCGCTGCTGACGTCGATCTGGGTCATCCTCATCGCGCAGAGCGCGATGCGCCGCTAGCGAAGCGCCGGCGTTCCCGCGATGCGGTAGAGGGCGAGGCCCGAGCGAGGATCTCGTGCCACGAGGCTGCCGCGAATCCGAAGCTCCGGGCCCACGACGACGTATTGCGCGCTGATCGCGGCGCCGCGCTCGAGCAGCCGCCCCTCGGGGCCTGCCACCGCGTTGCCCGCGAATGGGCGCGTCGGTGAGACGATGTCGTACCCCTTCTCGAACGCGTACGTACGGACAACAGTTTCATTCGCAAGCTGCGCCTCGAGCAGTGCGTTCCAGCGGTCCCAGACCTTTTCCGTCACGCGCGCTTCTCCCGCCGGCAGCGCCCAGATACCGACGACCCGGGCGTCGCCGCCGACGGCCGAGTCGATCCAATCCGGGTTAGGGGCGACCCATTGCTCATTCGCTTTCTGGGCGACGACCGTGTTGCCCGCGAGGACGAAGAGGGTGATGAAGAGGAAGTTGAAGACGACGAGGAAGCGGAGGAGAAAACTCCGCTTGGCCGACACCGTGAG
>JAICVP010000078.1 GCA_025935275.1 Thermoleophilia bacterium | reverse complement strand
TACTCAGGCCGGTGCGGGCGCTGCGATCCTCGTCGCGAGCGGGATCAGCACCTCCCAGGCGATCGCATTCGCCGTCGCCGCCCAGGCGATCCTCATCGCGGTCGCGGCCGTGGTGCTCCTCTTCGCCGCCGCCTGGGGAACCGCTCAGCGGTTCCGCCCGGCGCGCGCCGCAGCCTAGCCGGGTAGCGCCTCGAGAACCTGGTCGGCGTGGCCCGCGGGCTTCACGCCGTACATCGCGCGGGCGACGTTGCCATCCGCGTCGATCACGAAGGTGGAGCGCTGGATGCCCATGTGCTTCTTCCCGTACATGTTCTTCTCGACCCAGACGCCATAGTCCTCGGCGGTCGCGTGATCGGGGTCGGCGAGAAGTGTGAAGGGGAGGGAGTACTTCTCCTTGAAGCGGACGTGCGAGGCCTCGTCGTCGGGGCTCACCCCGAGCACGACCGCGCCGCGCTGCCGGAAGCGGGAGTACTCGTCGCGGAACTCGCACGCCTCCGTCGTACAGCCGGGCGTGTCGTCCTCGGGATAGAAGTAGAGGACCACGGGCGAGCCGCGCAGATCGGACAGCCGAACGCTCTCGCCCGAGTCGCTCGCGAGCTCGAAGTCGGGGGCCGGCGTGCCTTGCTCGATCACCCCTCGAGTGTACGCAACGTTAGGGTGGCGCCGTGCTCGGCCTGCATGACCTGAACGCGGTGCTCGTCATCGCCGTGAACCTGCTTGCCTTCGGATGGGGCGGGATCTACCTGTGGCGCAAGCGCTATCCCGGTCGCCTCTACGCGCACGCGCTCGCACTCGGCCAGTCGCTCCTCATCGCCCAGGTCGCACTCGGGCTCCTGCTTCTCTCCGACGGCCGGCGGGCCCCGGACAAGCTGCACTACGCGTACGGGACGTTCGCGCTCATGGCGGCGCTGTCGCCCTGGCTCTACGCGCCGCCCGTGCCGGCGCGGCGCCTGGCGTGGTTCGTGGGGGCTACCCTCCTTGCGACCGCGCTCTCGATCCGCGCGTTCACCACGGCATGAGCCGGATCAACCCGACAGTCCGCGGCTTCGCCATCATCCTGCTGATCGCGGTGGGCATCTGGCTGCTGCAGCTCCAGACGGCGCTGTTCAGCCTCCTCCTGCTCGCGCGGATCGCGTTCTTCCTCGCCATCGCCTTCTTCCTCTTCCTGCTCTGGCGCGAGCGGCGCGGCGAGATCGCCATGTGGGCCGGGAGCTCGCGGGCGGTTTTCTACGGCGCCGTCGGGCTCGCCATCGTGAACATCGGAGCTGCGATCCTGGCGCCGTATCCTGACGGTAGCCTCGAGATGCTCGTCTTCATCTTCGTCCTCGCCGCGTGCGGGTACTCCCTCTGGCGCATCTGGCGCCGCGAGCACACGTACGGCTATTGACCTCGGCGTTTACCGCCGGCACGACCGGGCAGAGTCAGGTACGCGCGCCGGACGGGTGTGCGGACGAAAGGGGTCACAATGGCAGTGGAAGTCAACAGGGCGCGCACTGCGTCCGTTCCTCGCAGCAACGGCAGCACAACGCTCGGTCGCTTGACCACCGAGACGAAGAACGCGTTCAAGACCACTGAGTTTTGGGCGATGGTCGCGCTGATCGTCGGCATCCTCATCGCGGCGTGGCTCGTCGGTGACGACGGCGACAGCGGTTCGGCCGGCGGTAACGGTGGGGACGCATTCTCCGCCTCTCGCGCCTGGTTGTATGTGGCAATCGTCGGGGCGGCCTACATGGTCAGCCGCGGCCTCGCGAAGGCCGGCAGCAGCGAGCCCTACTGGGCAGACCGCGACGACATGCCGAACAACCGGTCGGACGGCTAAGACGAGCTTTTGGGGCCGCCGTACGCGGCGGCCCCGATTCTCACGCCTGGATGCGGGCGGCTGCGCCGTCCAGCGAGTCCAGGATCTCGGACAGTTCCTGCGCCGTGCCAACGAAGATCGGCGTGTCCCGCTCCGTGTAGCGCGACGCCTCGGTCTCGCGCAGGGTCTTCATCAGCTGGAGGAAGTCGGACGGCTCCTCGCACTCGAACGCCGTCATGAACTCCTGATCGTCGATCCCGAACGAGTAGGTCGTGTGGTTCGTGATCGTCACGAAGCGGCTCCCGACCGCTGCGTGCTCCTGCATCGCGCGCCGGCGGTCGTCCATCGGCAGCGCGTACCACTCGCGCTTCTTCACGAACGGATAGACGACGAGGTAGGGCGCGCCACGCGGCACCACCTTGCGGGGCCGTTTGCTCTTCTGCTCGAAGTACTGGGACGGCTCGGCCGCGGCGAGGTAGGAGTACGGCGTCGAGAGGTAGGAGGCGAGCGGCGTGCCGTTCAGGTCCGTGGTCAGCTCGCGAAGGTCGTCGTAGCGCTCGGTCAGCTTCCAGAGCATGAAGTCGACCTCGGGGCGGACGCCGACGAGGCTGTAGGAACGGAGCTCCATCCGATCCTGCCAGGCGGCCACGACCTCGGCGAAAGCCTCCTTGCCCGCGTTGCGCTCCTCGATGGGAAGGCGCAGCCAGGCGGGGTCCGCCTTGTACAGCGTGTACGCGACGTATTGGGTCGAGGTCTCCCCGGCCACGGCGCAATCGTAGCCGCTCAGGTCACGTTTTCCGCCCTACCTTCGAAGGGAGCCCACTCGACAAAGCGGGCAACCGGGTGGGCTCACCCCTAGTCGGCGACGGCGAGCGTGACGCCCGCCTCGGGCACCTGGCGCACGTCCGCGCGCGAGGCGAAGAGGCCTTCCTTCGACATGAGGAAGAGCTCCGGGATGATCTCGGCCCGCACCTGGCCGTCGGCGAAAACGCGGACAACCGAGCTCTGCGAGACGACCACGGCGATCGCGTTCGTCTGCCGGCTCACGGAGGCCGCGGCGGCGTGCCTGGTGCCGAGCCCCGGGAGGAAGTTCTCGGGCGCGCCGACCTCGACGTCCACGTAGCGCCCGGCGGAGACGAACGTTCCGTCGTCCTTGACGACGAAGGCACCGTCGAGCTGCGCGAGCTCCTTGACCGTCTCGCGGAACTCCGGCCGCTCGACGTGCAGGAGGTCCTCCGAATGGCCGTAGAGCGGGTCCAAAAGCAGCGAGCGCGACTGTGCGAGGACGTTGTCGACGTCGCCGATGACGAAGAGCGTGCCGACCTTGCGCCCCTCGCGGCCCTCGCGGGCAAGCTCCACCGCGAGGTGGACGACGCTCTCGAGCGTTCGGCGTCTCTTCTCCTCGCAGCGGGTGCTGCGGCAGACGGAGCCGTACGTGGCCTCGAGGAACTCGGGCTGGGCTGGCGTGGCCATGCTCCAGGTACAACCGCCGACCGGACGCCCATATTCCCCCGGCTAGGCTTGAAGAGCCATGGCTACGACGGCAGAAAACCGCACCGAGCGCATCGAAGCGCAGCTGAAGGGCATCCCGGCGAAGCCGGGCGTCTACCTCTTCCGCGGCCCCAAGGACGTCGTCCTCTACGTCGGCAAGGCCAAGAGCCTCCGCCCGCGGGTCCGCTCGTACTTCCGCGGCGGTGACTCGCGGCCCGGCCTCGAGAATCTCACCGAGCGGGTCGACCGGATCGAGGTGATCGTCACCTCCAACGAGACGGAGGCGTTCCACCTCGAGCAGAACCTCATTCGCCGGCACCGCCCGCCCTTCAACGTCCGGCTGCGCGACGACAAGTCTTATCCGTACATCGCCGTGACGGTGGAGGACGACTATCCACGCGTCATGTTCACGCGCGAGCGGCACCGGCGCGGAGTCGTCTACTTCGGCCCGTACGCGAACGCAAAGAAGGTGCGGGAAACCCTCGACGTCCTCAACCGGGTCTTCCCCTACCGGCCCTGCGAGGGCCCGCAACCCGGCCGCCACTCGGGGATCCCCTGCCTCGACTACCACATCGACCGCTGCCTGGCTCCATGCGTGGGCTACGTCTCGAAAGAGGACTATCGCGAGATCATCAAGCGCGTGATCGAGTTCCTGTCGGGCGAGAGCCGGCCGATCCAGCGCGAGCTGGAGGAGAAGATGCGCGCGGCGGCCGAGCAGCAGGACTTCGAGGCCGCGGCCCGCTACCGGAACCGGCTCTACTCGGTGCGCCACCTGGCCGAGCGCCAGGCCGCGGACAAGCGCGCGATCGGGACCGTGGACGTGATCGGGATCGCGGTGGGAGGCGACGGCGCGGCCGTGCAGGTCTTCCCGCTGCGCGGCGGCCGCCTTACCGACCGGCACAGCTTCTTCCTCGAGAACGTCGCCGGCCAGGATCTCGACTCGCTGCTCGAGGCGTTCGCGCTCGAGTACTACGGCAGCGCGCCGAGCATCCCGCCCCAGATCATCGTTCCGCCCGAAGCGCGGCCGAGCGGCGCGCTCTCGGAGTTCCTGTCCGAGGAGCGCGGCTCGCGCGTCGAGGTCAGGCCCGCCCAGCGCGGCGAGAAGCGGCGCTTGCAGGAGCTCGCGCAGCAGAACGCGGAGCTCGCGCTCGAACACGACAGCGCCCAGACCGAGCGCAAGCGTCTGCGCCGCATCGAGGCACTCGAGGAGCTGCGCGAGTCGCTCAACCTCGAGAGTCTGCCGCTGCGGATCGAGTGCTTCGACATCTCCAACATCCAGGACCAGGCGCCCGTGGGCTCGATGGTCGTCTTCCAGGACGCGCTGCCGAAGAAGGCGCACTACCGCAAGTTCGGGATCCGCAAGGAGGGCGGCCAGGACGACTTCGCCATGATGGCCGAGGTGGTCTCGCGCCGGTTCGCCCGCGCCAAGCCGGCGACCACGAACGAGACCTACGACGAAGGGTTCGCCGCGATCCCGAACCTCGTGGTCATCGACGGCGGCAAGGGCCAGCTCTCGGCCGCGCTCGCGGCCATGCAGGCCTACGACCTCCCGCGCGTGGCGGTGATCGCGCTCGCGAAGAAGGAGGAGGAGGTCTTCGTCCCTGGGAGGCCCGACCCGATCGCGCTCGACCCGGCCTCGCCCGGCCTGCAGCTCCTTCAGCGGATCCGCGACGAGGCTCACCGTTTCGCGCTCGGCTTTCACCGGCAGCGCCGCGAGTCGCGCGCGCACGAATCGATCCTCGACGCCCTACCCGGAGTCGGGCCCGCTCGTCGGCGCGCTCTCATGAGGCACTTCGGCTCGCCGGAGCGGATCCTCGCCGCCGGGCCCGAGGAGTTCGAAGGCGTGCCCGGGGTGCCGGCGAAGACGGGGCGCCAGATCTACGCGGCCCTGCACAAGGCGGGCGGAGCCTAGGGCTCTTCGTGCCGCTCGAGGGCGCGGCGCAGCCCCGAGCCGAAGCCGCCTTCCATCTCGGGCTCGTCGCCGGGGACCTCCCGCATCTGCGGATCCACGTCGGCGCCTCCGAGGGCGCTGCGCAGGCCGGAGCCGAAGCCGCTTTCGGGCTCGGGCGCGAGTGACTGCTCGTGGAGGCTGCTCGCGAGCGCGAGCCTGGAGAGGAGGCCGTGCCGCATCAGAATCTCGCCGAGGAGGCCGCCGGTGCGTTCCTGCTCGTCGAGCGCCGCCTCGAGCTCGTCAGCCGCCAGCAGGCCGCGCTGGACGAGGAGCTGGCCGAGGGGACGCCAGTAGGCGTCGTGCGCTGCGTCTGAAAGCGGCTCAGGCATGGTGATACCCCTACCGCGACTTTCGGCGCGGAACCGTCCAGCCAAATCCCCCGGAGGGGTTAGAGCGCGCCGTCGGCGCCGTCCGAGCCCATGAACGGATAGCGGTAATCCGTCGGTGGGACGAACGTCTCCTTGATCGTCCGTGGGCTGACCCAGCGGATGAGGTTCCACATGGAGCCGGCCTTGTCGTTCGTGCCGGACGCCCTGGAACCGCCGAACGGCTGCTGCGCGACCACGGCGCCCGTCGGCTTGTCGTTCAGATAGAGGTTTCCCGCCGTGTAGCGAAGCTTCTCCTCGGCATCCACGAGCGCGAGTCTGTCGTCCGAGAAGATTGCGCCGGTGAGGCCGTACGGCGCCGTCTTGTCTACGAGGTCGAGCGTCTCGTCCCACTTCTTCTCGGGATAGACGTAGGCCGTCACGACGGGGCCGAAGAGCTCGTCGCGCAGGAGGCGGAAGTTCGGATCTTCCGTCTCGATCACCGTCGGCTCGACGAAATAACCCTGGCTGTCGTCCACGCCCCCGCCGACGACCACGCTCGACTTCGCGTGCGCCTTCGCCTCTTCGATCGCCTCCTTCTGCGTCTTGAAGGAGCTCGCGTCGATGACCGCGCCCATGAAGTTGGAGAAGTCGGACACGTCGCCGACGCGCAGCTCGCCCACCTGAGCGACCAGCCGTTCCTTGAGCTCGGGCCAGAGGTTCGAAGGCGCATACACGCGCGAGGCCGCCGAGCACTTCTGCCCCTGGTACTCGAAGGAGCCGCGCACGATCGCCGTCGCCAGCTCGTCGACATCCGCGGTCGGGTGGGCGACGATGAAGTCCTTGCCGCCGGTCTCGCCGACGATGCGCGGATAGTTGCGGTAGTCGGCGATGTTGGCGCCGATCGTCTTCCACATCGACTGGAAGACCGGGGTGGACCCCGTGAAGTGGACCCCGGCGAGGTCGGGGCTCGCGAGCGCCGCGTCGCCGATCTCCTTGCCCGAGCCGTAGACGAGGTTGACCACGCCGTCGGGAAGCCCCGCTTCCTGCAGCAGCTTCATGATGTAGTAGGCCGAGAGCATCGCCGTCCCGGCCGGCTTCCAGACGGACGTGTTGCCCATGAGCGCCGGTGCGGTCGGGAGGTTGCCGCCGATGGCCGTGAAGTTGAACGGTGTCACGGCGAAGACGAAGCCCTCGAGCGGGCGGTATTCCATCCGGTTCCAGGCGCCCGATCCGGAGAACGGCTGCTCCTGGTAGACCCGCTGCATGAAATACGGGTTGTAGCGCCAGAAGTCGATGAGCTCGCAGGCGGCGTCGATCTCGGCCTGGTGCGCCGTCTTCGACTGACCGAGCATCGTGGCGGCATTCAGCGTGTCGCGCCACGGGCCGGCGAGGAGCTCGGCCGCGCGGTAGAAGACCGCGGCGCGCTCCTCCCAGGCGAGCCGGTGCCAGTCCTGCCAGGCTTCATCGGCTGCCTGGATCGCCTGCTCGACTTCCTTGGCCCCGCCCTGGTGGACGTTGGCGAGGACGTGGTTCTTGTCGTGCGGCATCACGGCCGGCTTCAGGTCCCCGGTCGTGACCTCTTTCCCGCCGATGATGCACGGGATCTCGGGCTGCTCGCGCTTCATCTGCTCGAGGCGGATCTGCAGGCTCGCGCGCTCGGGAGAGCCTGGTGCGTAGGAGCGGATGGGCTCGTTGACGGGCGGGATGGGCTGGAAGATTCCTGGTGCACTCATGGAACGGCATTCTATGGAGGTGCAGGTGCTCTCGTACGAGGTCCCGGGCTGGGGAGTTGGCGAGCTCTACCTCGACGGCGACCAGCTGCTCTACCACGAGCTGCCGGCCGCGCGAGAGACGCGCGCCGAGGCGCGTGAGTACCCACTGAGCGAGCGGATCCGAAGCTATTTCGAAGGCGAGCCGGTCGACTTCGACGATGTCGAGCTCGACCTCTCGTGGGCCACCGACTTCCAGCTCGCCCTCGCGCAGGCGCTGCGGGAGGTGCCGTACGGCGAGACCGTCACGTACGGAGAGCTCGCCGCGCTGGCCGGGCGCCCGAACGCGCACCGCGCAGCGGGCACGTTCTGCGCCGGCAACCGGTTCCCGCTCGTCGTGCCGTGCCATCGCGTGGTATCGGCCGCAGGGCTCGGCGGCTACGGATCGCTCGGCGGCGAGTACAAGCGGCGCCTGCTCGAGCTCGAGCATGCTCTCTGAGGACGTCCGCGCCGAGCTCGCGGGCATCGACCCGCGCAAGGCTTGCTGCCGCCTCGCCGAGCTCTCGGCGCTCGTCCGAACGGCGGGCAGCGTCCATTTCCGCGGCTCGGGCCGCATCTCACTCCACCTCGAGGTGGCGAGCCCGGCAGTTGCCCGGCGTGCCTTCGCACTCCTGCGTTCGTACGACGTCCCCGGCGAGATCCGCACGTTCAAGAGCCAGTCGTTCGAGCACGCGACTCGGTTCCAGATCCACATCGACGACGACGCCCGAGCGCTGCAGGTGCTGAACGAGGCAGGCGTGTTGGACTCGCGGCTCGCTCCGCTCGAACGCCCGGCCGGGCGCGTCGTCGCGCGCTCCTGCTGCCGCGCCGCCTACCTCCGTGGGGCACTGCTGGCCTCGGGATCCGTGAGCGGGCCGCGGAACGCGCACCTCGAGCTGCGCAGCGCGAACGTGGAGGGAGCAGAGCTCCTTTCGTCGCTCGCCCAGGCGGAAGGCTTCCGGCTGGCCGTGCACGACCGCGGCCGGCACGCCGTCGCCTACGCGAAGTCGACCGACACGATCGCCGAGCTCCTCGCCTTCCTAGGGGCCCACCAGGCTGCCTTGACCCTCGAGGAGAGCGCAGTCGTGGCGTCGACCCGCGCGCGGGCGAACCGGCTCGCCAACGCCGACCACGCGAACATCGTCCGTGCGAGCCGCGCTGCGGAGACGCAGCTCCGCGCAATCCG
>JAICVP010000379.1 GCA_025935275.1 Thermoleophilia bacterium | reverse complement strand
GAGACCTTCGACGACTCGGTGCCCGAGGACCTGCAGGCGACGGAGGACATTCGCGCGAGTCCTGCCCTCCGACGAGGTCGTACGCGAGAGCTTCGGCTCCGAAGACGTCATCTCCGGTCCCGCCGAACCGCAGGATCTTCCGGACGCGGGCCAGGAGATGCTCACACGGTTCGAGGACGAGTACGGGCGCGAGCCCGGCCCCTGGGTCGCCTACGGGTATGAGGCGATGGCTTCGGCCCTGGGGGCGATCGACAGGGCCGACGACCCGCTCTCGCGCTCCTCGGTCGTCGAGGCCTACTTCGACGGCACCGAGCGCGATTCCGTCCTCGGCACGTACTCGATCACCGAGGAGGGCGAGACGACGCTCGACGCGCCGCTGGCTGCGTACCGGGTGGAGGACGGCGAGGTACTCCCCGCGCGTTAGCTCTGGTAATCTACAACCAAATGGTTGTAGAAACGAAGAGCAAGACCGACGACGTCT
Source organism: Thermoleophilia bacterium (assembly GCA_025935275.1). GTDB lineage: Bacteria > Actinomycetota > Thermoleophilia > Gaiellales > Gaiellaceae > DATEOR01. The sequence goes on along the minus strand of JAICVP010000379.1, from coordinate 1,087 downwards.
TCCACGCGCTCGCCGACTCGACGCGGCGCGACATCCTGCGGCGCGCGGGGATGGACGCATCGTCCGTCTCGAGACTCGCCGACGCGTACCCGATGTCGTTCGCGGCCGTGCAGAAGCACGTCGTCGTCCTCGAGCGCGCCGGGCTCGTCACGAAGCGCCGGCGTGGCCGCGAGCAGCTCGTCGAGGCCTCGCCCGAGACGCTCGCCGAGGCACGGCGAGCGCTCGACGACCTCGAAGAGGTCTGGCGTGGCCGGGTCGAGCGGATGTCCGAGCTCCTCGAATCCGACTGACAACACCCAACGAAAGGAAGCCTCCATGTCCGTCACCACCGTCGAACCCGACCTCGACAACCTGACCCTCACGGTCGTCGCCGACTTCGAGGCGTCGGTCGAAGAGGTGTGGGAGCTTTGGGCTAACTCGGAGAAGCTCGGGCGCTGGTGGGGACCGCCGGAGTATCTGACGACCTTCGAGCCCTACGACTTGAGCGCCGGTGCCGAGATGGCCCACGTGATGACGGGTCCCGACGGCGACAAGCACGAGGGCGTGTGGCGGATCGAAGCAGTTGATCCGCCGCGCTCACTCGAGCTGAGCGACGCCGACGTTGACGAAGATGGCCAACCAAACGACGGCCTCGCGCTCACGGGAATGGCGATGGAACTCTCGGAGCACAACGGCGGCACCCGGATGACAGTGCGCTCCACATTCTTCTCGCGCGAGGGGATGGAGGCCATGGCAGAGGGCTTCGCCGAAGGCCTCCGGTTGTCGCTCAGCCGGATGGAGACGCTCCTCGCGGAGTAGGGCTAGCGGCCCAAGAGGTCCCGGAGCGCGGGTTCCAGCTCCGGATACCGGAACGTGTAGCCCTTGTCGAGCGCCCGGCGCGGAACCACTCGCAGGCTGGCCGTGACGAAGTCGGCGACTTCGCCGCCACGCATCGCCGTCTCCGCGTCGGCACTCAACTGCGGATGCGCTTCCGCTTCACGGCGTCGGACAGCAAGTAGGGTCGGATCCGGCCGCCTCCCCACTGCGCCTCACAGAAACGCTGGCGGCATGAGGGCGATCGTCCCGGGGGCGAGCGGCGGGAGCTCAT
>JAICVP010000181.1 GCA_025935275.1 Thermoleophilia bacterium | reverse complement strand
GAGCCCGGCGCGCACGTCATGAAGCTTCCGTATTCGCCGCTCCAGCACGCCGTTCGCCACGCCGAGGAGGAAGGCACCGAGCTCCGGTCGCTGAACGGGCTCCCGATCGTGTGCTGCTCCCTGCACAGCCAGGTGGCGCCGGCCGCGGCGGGGCTCGGCGAGGGGAAGCGGGTCGCGTACGTCCAGGTGCCCGGCGGCGCGCTGCCGCTATCCCTCTCGGACAGCGTGCGCGCCCTGCGGGAGCGCGGGCTCGTGGAGACGACGGTGGCCGTCGGGGCCTGCGTCGAGGGGGACGTGGCCTGCGTCTCCGCCGCCGCCGCCTTCGTCTGGGCGGAGGACAGGGGGTTCGATGCGGTCATTTGCTCGATCGGCCCCGGGATCGTCGGCACGGCGAGCCCATGGGGCCACGGAGGCGTGGCGGTTGCGGAGGCGGTGCTCACTGCCCGCGCCCTCGGCGGGCGGCCGGTTCTTGCCGTCCGCTACTCCGAAGGAGATCCGCGCGAACGGCATCGTGGACTCTCGCACCACACACAGGCGGTCCTCGCGCTCGCGGGCGACGTCGTGGTGGGCTGGCCCGAGCAGCTGGACGTGCCGAAAGAGCTCGAACGTGTCACGCCCGTCGACACGACGGGCTGGGAAGAGGTCTGCGCGGGCCTTCCGCTCGCCCACATGGGCCGCGGTGCGGACGACGATCCCCGGTTCTTCGCCGTCGCCTACGCGGCGGGGCGGGTTGCTTCCGCCCATCTGCGGTGAGATAGCCTTCGCAGCCCATGAGAATCGGCGTCGCCAAGGAGATCAAGCCGGACGAGCATCGCGTCGCTCTCACCCCCGCGGGCGCCCGCGAGCTGACGCAGAAGGGCCACGACGTCGTCGTCGAGCAGAGCGCGGGGGAGGGCAGCTCCTTCCCCGACGCCGCCTACGAGGCCGTGGGCGCGCGCATCGCCTCTGTGGACGACGTCTGGGGGAGCTCGGACCTCGTCCTCAAGGTGAAGGAGCCGTTGCCGTCCGAGTTCGAGCGGCTGCGGGAGGGCCTGATCCTCTTCACGTACCTCCATCTCGCGGCCGACGAGGCGCTAACGCGTGCGCTGCTCGACAGCGGCGCGGTCTGCATCGCGTACGAGACCGTGGAAACGGACGACCGCCAGCTGCCGCTGCTGGCACCCATGAGCGAGGTCGCCGGCCGGCTCGCGACCCAGATGGGCGCCTGGGCCCTGGAGAAAGCGCAGGGCGGGCGCGGGATCCTGCTCGGCGGCGTTCCCGGTGTTCCACCGGCGAAGGTCGTCGTTCTCGGCGGCGGGATCGTCGGCTACAACGCGGCGCTCATCGCCGTCGGAATGCAGGCCGACGTTTGGGTGCTGGACAAGTCGGTCGGCCGCATGCGCGACCTCGAGATGATGCTCGACGGACGGATCACCCTCGCGATGTCGAATCAGCTTGCGATCGACGAGGCGGTGGCGGACGCGGACCTCGTGATCGGCGCCGTCCTCATCCCGGGCGCACGCGCTCCGAAGCTGATCACGCACGACATGCTGCCGGCGCTCAAGCCCGGCGCGGCCCTCGTGGACGTGGCCATCGACCAGGGCGGCTGCTTCGAGACGTCGCATCCGACGACGCACTCCGATCCCGTCTACGTGGTCGACGGCATCGTCCACTATTGCGTCTCGAACATGCCGGGCGCCGTTCCCATCACGTCGACGTCGGGCCTCACCAACGTGACGCTTCCGTACGTCGAGCAGATCGCCGACCACGGCGTGCGCGAGGCCATCGCCCGGAGCCGCCCGCTGGCGCGCGGCGTCAACGTCTTCGAGGGGAAGCTGACCTACGAGGCAGTTGCCGAGGCGCACGGCCTCGAGTACTCGCCGCTGGACGAGGTGCTTCCGCTCGAGGCCGTCTAGTGGCCCCGCGGAAGCGAGCTACGCCTCGGTCGTCTCCGGCTTCTTGTCTTCCCGCTCGGGCGTGAGCCTCACGACCGCGTACGTGATTCCCGCGGCGAGCGCGATGACGGCGACGATCCAGAGCGCCATGCCGAAAAGCCCGAGGACGGTTTCCATCTCCGAAGTAGAATAGCCCGATGCCGCGCGCCTGCGTGATCGTGCTGGACGCGGTTGGTGCGGGCGAGCTGCCGGACGCGGCGGACTACGGCGACGAGGGCTCGAACACCCTCGGGAACGTCGCAGAAGCGGTCGGCGGCCTCGACCTCCCCAACCTCGAGCAACTGGGTCTCGGAAACATCGAGAACCTGGCCGGCTGCCCGCCGCAGCCACACGCGCCGGCTGTCGCGGGGCGGCTCTTCGAGCGCTCGAAGGGCAAGGACACGACCACCGGCCACTGGGAGCTCATGGGGATCGTCACGCCCGAGCCGATGCCGACCTATCCCCACGGCTTCCCGTTCGAGGTGATCGAGGAGTTCGCCCATCGCACCGGCCGCGGTGTGCTGGGCAACAAGGCGGCATCGGGCACGGAGATCATCGAAGAGCTCGGCGAGGAGCACGAGCGCACCGGCAAGTGGATCGTCTACACGTCGGCCGACTCCGTTTTCCAGATCGCCGCGCACGAGGAGACGATTCCGCTCGACGAGCTCTACGCGGCCTGCGCGAGCGCGCGCGAGGTCCTCACAGGGAAGAACGCGGTCGGGCGCGTGATCGCGCGTCCCTTTGTCGGCGAGCCGGGGAACTACACGCGCACGCCGAACCGCCACGACTGGTCCCTCCGGCCGCGCCAACCGAACTACCTCACGCTGGTCCGCGAAGCGGGCAAGGAGGTCTACGGCGTCGGCAAGATCCACGACATCTTCGCCGGCGTGGACATCGACCACTCCGAGACCACGAAGTCGAACATCGACGGCATCACGAAGACCGAGGCGCTCCTTCGCGAGGTCGACGAAGGGCTGATCTTCGTGAACCTCGTCGAGACGGACATGCTCTGGGGCCATCGCAACGACCCCGTCAACTTTCACCGGTGCCTGCAGGATTTCGACCGGCGCATTCCGGATCTCCTCGACGCGCTGCGACCGCAGGATCTTTTCATTCTCACCTCCGACCACGGCTGCGATCCGACGACGCCGTCCACGGATCACTCCCGCGAGCACGCGCTCCTGCTGGCCTACGTCGAGGGACGAAATGCCGCCGGAGCGATCCACGAGGGCGAGTTCGCGGACGTCGGCGCCACCGTGAACGCCTGGCTGGGCGGGAAGGCCCCGTCGCGGGGCATTCCCGGCGCGCCGATCGTCGAGCAGTGAGCACGCCGCCGCGGGCAGCGGGTGCCCTGCGTCCCGCGGAGCTGATCCAGAAGAAGCGGGACGGCGGAGAGCTGTCGGACGGGGAGATCTCCGAACTGGTCCTCGCATATGCCCGGGACGAGATCCCCGACTACCAGATGGCGGCCTTTTGCATGGCCGTCTATTTCAAGGGGCTCAGCCACGCCGAAACGCACGCGCTGACGGATGCCATGGTGCAGAGCGGAGAGACCGTCGATCTCTCGCCCCTGGGGCGCAAGGTAGTCGACAAGCACTCGACCGGCGGGGTGGGCGACAAGACGTCGATTGCCCTGGGGCCTGTCGTCGCAGCCTGCGGCGTGCCCTTCGCGAAGATGAGCGGCCGCGCTCTCGGCCATACCGGCGGCACCCTCGACAAGCTCGAGGCGATCCCCGGGTTCGACGTCGAGCTGGACATCGGCGCGTTTCTCGCCCAGGTGCGGGAGATCGGGATGGCCATCATCGGCCAGACCGGCGAGCTGGTTCCGGCGGACAAGCGCCTCTACGCGCTACGTGACGTCACCGCGACCGTGGACATCATCCCGCTGATCGCGTCCAGCATCATGTCCAAGAAGATCGCGGGCGGAGCCGACGCGATCGTGCTCGACGTCAAGGTCGGCGACGGCGCGTTCATGAAGGACCTCGACTCGGCGCGCGAGCTCGCCGAGGCCATGCGGGAGCTCGGCGTCCGCGCGGGCCGCCAGGTCGTCTGTGAGCTGACCGACATGGACCAGCCCCTCGGGCAGGCAGTCGGGAACGCCCTCGAGATCCGCGAAGCGGTCGGGCTCCTCCAGGGGCAGGCGCCCGCGGACTTCTCGACCCTCGTCCGCGGTGCGGCCGAGCATCTCCTCGTGCTCTCCGACCTCGGGGTCGGTGCGAACGAGGCTCGTGGGCTCGTCGTCAATGCGATCGCCAGCGGAGCGGCCCTGGACGTCTACGAGCGCTGGATTCGCGCCCAGGGCGGGGACCCGTCTCTCGACGCGCTGCCGCAGGCTCCGATCGTCAGGGATGTCATCGCGCCGGCCGCGGGGTACGTCCAGCGGATCGCGACCACGGCGATCGGGGAGGCAGCGCTCGGCCTCGGAGCCGGCAGGCTTCGCAAGGAGGACGACATCGACCATTCGGTCGGCATCGTCTGCCGCGCGAAGCGCGGGCAGGCGGTCGGCGCCGGCGGTGTGATCGCGGAGGTCCACGCAAGCTCCGACGAGTCCGCCGAGGCGGGCGCGAGCGAGGTCGCGGCGGCGTACCGAATCGGCACGGAGCCGCCGCAGGACGTGCCGATCGTCCTCGACGTG
>JAICVP010000004.1 GCA_025935275.1 Thermoleophilia bacterium | reverse complement strand
TTGATCTGCGGGCACAGCCGCTTCACCTCGGCACGGTCGATCACCCGGCTCTCGATCCCGAGCAGCTGGTTCACCTCGGCGCGCTCGTGCTGCACGACGAGCGAGCGGTCGGAGTGCGCGAGCGTGAAGTGCCCGTGCTGCGAGAAGAGCAGGTTGAAGTCGAGGTCGGCGCCGAGGCCCTCGTAGAGCTTCACGCTCTCGCTGTAGAAGGCCGCGCCTTCGGGGGTGCGGTAGTTGGAGCGGACGATGGTCGTGTTGCGGCCGGCCGCGCCGGAGCCGAGGTAGTTCTTCTCGAGAATGGCGACGTCGGTGATCCCGTGGTTCTTCGCCAGGTAGTAGGCGGTGGCGAGGCCGTGCGAGCCGCCGCCGATGATGACGACGTCGTAGCGGTCCTTCAGCTCGGCGCGCGGGCGCCACATGCGGCGGACGCGGAAGATGTCCTTCATTCCCGCAGCCCTTCCCACGCGTCGATGACGACCTCGGCGAGGTAGTCCGAGTACTCCTGGCCGAACCAGAGCGCGAACGAATCGCCGTCGCGGGTGACGAGCGCCTGGATGTGGGAGACGGCACCGGCCGCCGGCAGCGCGTCGAGGTCGAGGTCCGTGATGCGCCGCATGAGCTGCTCGCCGCGGACGGAGAGCCCGGCGAGCGTGGCCGTCACGTCCACGGCGAAATAGTCCTGCGACAGCTTCTCGAGGAGCTCGACGGTTTTTCCGAAGTCGCAGAGGACCAGGCCGCGGTTGGGGGTGATCCGGTTGAGCTCGCCGCCCTTCACCGATTTCGGCAGGTCGCCGCGGATTTCGATCTTTCCGGTCTGCGAGAGGTCTCCGACGTCGGGCGGTGCACCCTCGAGCGCGCGCGCCAGCGGAGAGCACCAGACGGCCTCGGCGGAAGCCCGGCCGGGGGAGAGGAAGGCGAGCCCGCTCACGAGCGCAGCTTCTCTCCGTCGGGGTCGAAGAACGGCCGGAGGCGCACGGTGGCCCGCTCGAACCCGCCGTCGACGGTGACGAGGAACGACTTGCCCTCCTCGGCGATCGCGGCGGGGACCCACGCCATGCCGATCGCCTTGCGGAGCTCGGGGCTCCAGCGGGAGCTCGTGATCCGGCCGATCGGCCGCGTGCCCTCGAGGACGACCTGCGCGCCTTCGAGCGGCACCTTGCCGTCCTCCATCTCGAAGCCGACGAGCAGATCCTGCAGGCCGCGCTCCTGCACCTGCTCGAGCGACCACTTGCCCACGAAGTCGTCCTTGTCGAGCTTGGCGATCCAGGGCATGTTCGCCTCGAGGACGTTCGACTCGGAGTCGGTGTCCTGCCCGACCAGGATGTGCATCTTCTCGAGGCGGAGGATGCGCTGGGGCTCGAGGCCGAACGGGCGGATGCCGAACTCCTCGCCCGCGTCCAGGATCTCGTTCCAGACGTGCTCGCCGTACGGGCTCGGGAAGTGGAGCTCGTAGCCGAGCTCGCCGACGAAGCCGATGCGGAGGATGAGCGAGGGGACTCCGGCGATCTGCGCTTCGCGCGCGTCGAGGTATGCGAGGCCCTCGTTCGAGAGGTCGATGTCTGTGAGCTTGCGCATGACCTCCCGCGCGCGCGGCCCGGCGACGTTCACGGCCGCGAGCCCGCCGGTGACGTTGACGATCTCGACGTCCATGCCCCAGACGGCGTTCCACCACTCGAACCATTCGAGCACCGCGCCGGCGCCGGTCGACGTCGTCGTGACGTAGAACGTCTCGTCGTCGAGGCGCGCGATCGTGCCGTCGTCCATGATCCGGCCGGCGTCGGAGTTGAGGACGCCATAGCGGATCCGCATCGGCTTCATGTCGCCGAAGCGGTTGGGATAGAGGCGTTCGAGGAACTGGGCCGAGTCGGGGCCGCGGACGATCATCTTGCCGAGGGTGGAGACGTCGATGACGCCGACCGATGCGTGCACCGATTGGGCCTCGCCCTCCGGATCGCCGTAGGAGTGAGGGCGCCGCCAGGTGCCCGTCCACATCATCTTGGCGCCGAGCTCCTTGTGTCGGTGGTGGATCGCGGTGCGCTGTGCCGGCTCGTGCGGCCTGCCGGCGAGGAGCCCGAGCGTGACCGGCGCCCAGGGCGGACGCGCGGTGGTCGTGCCGATGGTCGCCTCGTCCTTTTCGTTCTCCCGCGCGTAGAGGCGGATCGACGGTACGTGGCAGAGGCGGCCCTGGCAGGGGCCCATCGTCACCGTTGTGTAGCGCTTGGCGAGCTCGATCGAGTCGAAGCCCTCGGCGATCGCGCGCTTCAGGTCCTTGTCCGTGACGTCCTCGCACACACAGACGAAGCACTTGCCCTTGCCGGAGGCACCGTTGTAGGAGGCCGCTGGAACCGCGCCGGCCAGGCCTTCGCCGGCGACGGAGCCGACCGCCTCGATCCCCTCCGGGATGTCGGTCGGGATGAAGACGCCCCGGCCGGGGTCGTACTCGACCCGCGCCCCCGCCTGGCTGAGCAGGGAATAAGCCGGCTGGCGGCCGCCGGACATGACGAGCAGGTCGCACGAAAGCTTGCGTCCGTCGACCTCGACGGAGCGGAGCACGCCTCCCCGGCCGCGCGCGACGATCTCACGGACACGCTCGCGGCGAAGGTCGTACACGCCGGCGATCTCGACGCCTGCCTCGCGGAGTGAAGCCGCGGCCTCGCGGCCGGCCTCGTCCACCGTGACGACGACGGCCTTCTCGGCGGGCTTGATGCCCCAGTCCTCGATCAGACGGCGGACGCCGTCGGGGAGCATGACCCCGACGAGGTCGTTGCCGGGGAAGACGAGCGGCTGCTCGATCGTCCCGGTCGCGACGACGATCTTCTCCGCTCGGAAGCGGTAGAGGACGCGCCCGGCGTCGACGGGGACAAGCCCGCCTTCCCAGATTCCGAGCGCCCTGCCGGGGGCGACGACCTCGACGCCCTCGAGGGGATCGACGAAGCCCTCGTCGACGAGGACGACCTGCATTCCTGCGACAGCGTGCTGCTGAGCGGCTTCGCGGCCGGCCCGCCCACCGCCGATCACGAGGACCCGGGCGCGGCGGTGCTCGACGTCGTAGCGGTTCGCGCGGGTCCCGTGCTTGTCGAGCTTGCCCAGGCCGGCCACGCTGCGCAGGAACTTCTCGTACAGAGGCCAGGCCCATCGCGGCCGGATCATCGTCCGGTAGTAGAAGCCGACGGGAGTGAACGGACCGCCGAGCTTGTCGGTGACGACGAGTGCGTCGCGCTCGAGGGACCCCCACACGTTCTGCGGCCGCACGACCGCGTTCTCGCGGACCGGTTCCGCGCAGACGCGCACATTGGGCACGCCGTCCACGGTCATCATGCAGTTGGGGCAACTGCCCGAGCAGCAGAGCAGCCCGCGGGGACGGTGGTACTTGAAGCTTCGGGAGAAGATCCGCTGGCCGGAGGCATAGAGCGCGGAGCCGATGGTGTCGCCCTCGAAGGCTCTGACCGCGTTGCCGTCATAGGTAAACGTCACCTCCCGGTCGCGGTTGAGCCGCTCGCCTGGCCGGGCGGGGAGCCTCATACGGCGGGAGCGTCCGGAGTCGCGACGGCTTCGGGACCGGGGGTGCCGGCTCGGGACGACGGCTCGACGATCTCGGTGCGGAGCACCTCGTTCGTCCTCGTGTCACGCTCGGCCTGGAACCAGACCTCACAGCCCTGGCGGTGATACCACCATTCGCGCTGCACGCCGGCGACGTTGCGGCGGAAGTAGATGTAGCTCGTCAGCTCGCGCAAGGTCGGCGACTCCTTCGGCCGTACCGTGACCTCGCCGGCGCAGCTGAACTCGTTCACGTCGCGCGGCCCGCAGTTCGGGCAGTCGAGCAGGAAGCTCACGCGGCCGGCTCCTCGACCTGGCCGAGCATCCGCTGGAGCTCGGCGAGGACCCAGACGAGCGCATCCCTGGTTGCCTGCTCGGCCGCCTGTCCATCTCTGGCGCGGCAGGCTTCGAGCAGCGTGTCCGGCCCGCGGCGCAGCGCGCCGAAGGCCTCGGGGTCGCGGCAGAGATAGAGGATGTAGCGCTCGACCCGGATGCGCTGGTCCTCGAGCGCGCGCAGGAGGCGCGGCCGGTCCGCGCAGGCGTAGCAGGCGTCGCGCAGCGACCAGAAAGAGCCCAGGTACGTCTCGAGGTCCCCGTCTCGGAACGCCCGTTCCAGCTCGTCGCGCGCGGACTCCATCTCGGCGAGAGCGGCCTCGGTGCAGTTCTCCGCGCCGGCGCGCGCAAGAAATGTCTCCAGGCCCAGGCGGAGCGCCTGAATCTCCTCGAGCTCCTCGACGGAGAGCGGCGCGACTCTCGAGCCGCGGCGCGGGATGCTGACCACGAGCCCTTCGCTCTCGAGGCGCCGGAGCGCGTGGCGCACCGGGGTCAGGCTGACGTCGAGCCGGCGGGCGACCTCTTCGAGGCGGAGGCGCTCTCCCGGTGCCAGCTCGAGCCGGCCGATCTCCTGGCGCAGGACGCGATAGACGCCGTCCTCGACGGACGAGATCTCGAGCGGAGCGGAGGTTTCGTCAGCCATCGTTGATCTTTGATCAAAGATGATGGGAACTTTGCTGTCAAGCGGGTTTGCGTCCAGCCGGCTAGGCCTCGATGGGGACGTAGCCCGGCTGCGCGGCGACGCGCTCGATCCACGCCTGGATCCGCGGGTAGCCGGAGAGGTCGAAGCCGCCTTCGTGTGCGACGTGCGTGTAGGCGTAGAGCGCGATGTCGGCTATCGAGAACTCGCCGGCGAGGAAGCCGCGCCCGTCCGACAGCCCGCGCTCGAGCGCGTCCAGGGCGACGTAGCCGCCTCGCCGCTTCTCCTCCAGCGCTTCGTCCGAGGGAGCCATGTCGTGGAGAACCCAGTGCCGCGCGACGGCGATGAACGGCTCATGGCTGTACTGCTCGAAGAACATCCACTGCAGCACCTTCGCGCGCTCGAAGGGGTCGGGCGGCACGAACTGCGTTTCGTCGGCGAAGTACCAGAGGATCGCGCCCGATTCTCCAAGAGGCCGCCCGTCGTCGAGGACGACCGTCGGCACCCGAAGGCCAGGGTTGAGGTCGCCGAGCTCTTCCTCGCGGTTGGACTTGTCGACCACGCTCAACTCCCGCCGCTCGTACTCGACGCCGAGCAGGGCGAAGAGGAGCCGAACCTTGTAGCAGTTGCCCGAGACCGCCGAGTCGTAGAGGACGACGGTCATTCGTGCCCGTTCGCGCCCGGGATCCAGTCGGTACCGGCGAGCGGCACCTTCGCCATGGCGGCGGCCTCCACCGTGAGCGCGACGAGGTCCTCGGGCTCGAGGTTGTGGACGTGCGACTTGCCGCACGCGCGGGCGAGCGTCTGCGCCTCGAGCGTGAGCACTCGCAGGTAGTTGGCGATGCGCCTGCCGCCGAGGATCGGGTCGAAGCGTGCCGCCAGCTCGTCGTCCTGCGTCGAGATCCCCGCCGGGTCGAGCCCTGCCTGCCAGTCGTCGTAGAAGCCGGCGGCGCTCCCGATGGCCCGGTACTCCTCGTCGCGGTGCGGGTCGTTGTCGCCCATCGCGATCAACGCCGCAGTCCCGATCGAGACGGCGTCCGCACCCAGAGCGAGCGCCTTGGCGACGTCGGCACCCGTTCGGATCCCGCCCGAGACGATCAGCTGCACTTGGCGGTGCAGGTCGAGCTCCTGCAGCGCGTCCGCGGCGATCCGCACCGCGGGCAGGGTTGGAATCCCCACGTGCTCGATGAAGACGTCCTGCGTCGCGGCGGTGCCCCCCTGCATGCCGTCGACGACGATCACGTCGGCGCCCGCCTTCACGGCCAGCTGGACGTCGTAGTACGTGCGCGTGGCGCCGACCTTTACGAAGATCGGCTTCTCCCAGTCGGTGATCTCGCGGAGCTCGCCGATCTTGATCTCGAGGTCGTCCGGGCCCGTCCAGTCCGGATGGCGGGAGGCGCTGCGCTGGTCGATCCCCTTCGGGAGGTTGCGCATCTCCGCCACGCGGTCGGAGATCTTGTGCCCGAGCAGCATGCCGCCGCCGCCCGGCTTGGCGCCCTGCCCGACGACGACCTCGATCGCGTCGGCCTTACGCAGGTCGTCGGGATTCATGCCGTAGCGGGAGGGGAGGAGCTGGTAGACGAGGAGCTTCGAGTGCTCGCGCTCCTCGGGCGTCATGCCGCCGTCGCCCGTGGTGGTGGAGGTGCCCATCTCGGTCGCGCCGCGCCCGAGCGCCTCCTTCGCCGGCGCCGAGAGCGCGCCGAAGCTCATGCCGGCGATCGTGATCGGGATCCTCAGCTCGAGCGGCTTCTTCGCGAAGCGCGTTCCGAGGGTGACGTTGGTGTCGCAGCGCTCTCTGTACCCCTCCAGTGGATAGCGGGAGATGCTCGCACCGAGGAGCAGCAGGTCATCGAAGTGCGGCACGCGGCGCTTGGCGCCGAAGCCGCGGATGTCGTAGATGCCCTCCTGGGCGGCACGCTGGATCTCGGCGATGACGTTCCGGTCGTACAGGTACGACTCGCGCAGCGCCCAGCTGCCGTTCCCTGCCATCAGTAGGCGCTCGCGTTGTCGATGGAGAAGTTGTAGAGCTTGCGCGCCGAGCCGTAGCGGCGAAAGTCCTCGGGGTGCACGTCGTCGATGCCGGCGTCCGCGAGCAGCGTCCGTACCTCGTCGACGTGCTCCTCACGGAACTCCTTCTCGACGCAGTCCGCGCCGAGGCTCCCCACCTCGCCCCGCACGTAGAGCCGCGCCTCGTAGATGGAATCGCCGAGCGCGTCGCCCGCGTGGCCGCAGACGAGAAGCCGTCCGGTCTGCGCCATGAACGCGGAGAGGTGGCCGACATTGCCGCGCACGACGATGTCCACGCCCTTCATCGAGATGCCGCAGCGCGCCGACGCGTCGCCGTAGACGACGACGAGACCGCCGCGCCCGGTGGCTCCGGCTGACTGGCTCGCGTTCCCGTGGACGAGCACGCGGCCGGACATGATGTTCTCTGCGAGGCCGGTGCTCGCGTTTCCGTGCACGCGCACGGTCGCGAGCTTGTTCATGCCGGCGCAGTAGTAGCCCACGTGGCCGTCGACGTCGACCTCGATCTGGGCATCGAGCCCGGCGGCGACCGCGTGGGCGCCGTTCGGGTTCACGATCCGCCAGTGGGCCGGGCCGCCCTCCCGCGCCGCGTCGTGGAGGCGCTGGTTCAGGTCGCGAAGCGGCGTCACCGCGAGGTCGACGACCTCGACGCCCGTTGCCTCCCGCGCCTCGGTCGCCACTAGGCCCTCAAACCTTCTGCCGCTCCCAGGCGTAGACGACGCCGGGGGCCGGCTCCCACGCGCGCGCTTCGGACGCGCCGGGCAGGACGGAGATCGCGCGCCACTCCGAGCCCATCGCCACCCAGTCGTCCGTCTCGGCGAGCACCGCGGGCTTGCAGGCGATCGGGTCGCGGAGCACGGCGAAGCCGTCGACCGTGCCGACGAGGAAGGTGTAGAAGCCGTCGAGGTCGTCGAGGCAGCCCACGAGTGCCTGCTCGAGAGACGCGCCCTCGCGGAGCCGCCAGGCCAGGTAGCCGGCCGCCACCTCGGTGTCGTTCTCGGTCTGGAACTCGACCCCCTCCCGGCGAAGCTTCTCCCGCAGCCGGTTGTGGTTCGAGAGCGAGCCGTTGTGCACGAGGCAGAGATCGAGCCCCGTGGAGAAGGGATGCGAGCCCTCGGTCGTCACCCGGCTCTCGGTGGCCATGCGCGTGTGGCCGAGCGCGTGCGTGCCGTGGAAGTCATCGAGCGCGAAGCGGCGCACGAACTCCTCCGGACGGCCGGTCTCCTTGTAGATCTCGATCGTCTGGCCCGCGCTCATCACGCGGAGCTCCGGATGGGCCTGCCGCACCCACGCCTCTGCCTCGTCGGCCTCGGCGTCGACCACGAAGACCGCATGGCTGGAGCGCGTCTCGAGGGCTGGGGAGCCGCCGAAGGCCTGGCCGAGCTCGGACGCGAGGGCGTCCCAGTCCTGGAGCGGGTCGGCCGAAAAGAGCGTCAGCTTGCTCGAGCCGCTCGGAGCCGGGTCGCGGTAGACGGCGACGCCCGCGCTATCCGGCCCGCGATCAGACATCTGCTCCAGCATCGCGCCCAGGTGCCGGCCGAGCGACTCCTCGATCTCAGACGACTTCGCGAACAGCCCGACAATTCCACACATATGTCCTCAACTTACATTGCGCCCGACAGATAATCGCGCATAGAAAGCACGGTTTTCCGCATTCGAGGTGGATGTTTCCTACATAGCTAAAAGCGGGTCAGGTACTCGCGCACCTCCCAGGGCGTGACTTGCTCGTGGTAGCGAGCCCACTCGTCGCGCTTGACGCGGATGAAGTAGTCGACGTAGTCCTCGTCGCGCCCGCGGCCCAGCGCCTTGCGGAGAACGTCGTCGCGCTCGAGCTCCTCGGTAGCGTCCAGGAGGTTGGACGGCAGCGTCTCGAGCCCGCGCGAACGCAGCTCCGCGTACGGGATGTCGTAGAGGTTCTCGCTGTTCGGATCGCCGGGGTCGAGGCCCGAATCGATCCCGTCGAGGCCGGCGGCCAGGATCGCCGTCGCAGCGAGGTAGGGGTTGCAGCTGCCATCGATCGTCCGGTCCTCGACCCGGCCCGGGCCGGGGATGCGCAGCATCTGCGTCCGGTTGTTGTAGCCGTAGGAGATCCACACAGGCGACCAGGTCGCCCCGCTCGAGGTGGAGCCCACTTTCAGCCGCTTGTAGGAGTTGACCGTCGGCGCGGTCACGGCGCTGTAGGCCTTCGCGTGCTTCTTCAGCCCAGCGATGAACTTGTATGCCGTGTCGGAGAGGCCGAGCCCACGTGGATCGTTCTCGTCGAGGAAGAGGTTCGTGTCGCCGTCCCAGAGGGACATGTGGAAGTGGCAGCCGTTGCCGGTCAGATTGGTGAACGGCTTCGGCATGAAGGTGGCGAGGATGTTCTTGCCCTCGTCGCGGCCCTTCCGCTCGGCGAGCTGGTGAACCATGTAGCGGAAGAAGATGGCGCGGTCGCAGCTCGTCAGCGCGTCGGCGTACGTGAAGTTCTGCTCGAACTGGCCGTTCGCGTCCTCGTGGTCGTTTGCGTAGTTGCCCCAGCCGAGGTCGTTGACGTAGCGCGAGACGGTTGTGAGGAAGTCGTAGTGGCGGCTGAGGCCGTTGAGGTCGTAGCAGGGTTTTTCGAGCGTGTCGAGGGAGTCCGCGAGCTGAATCGATCCGTCGTCGTTCAGCTCGACGAGGAAGTATTCGAGCTCGAGTCCCATGCGGAAGTCGAAGCCCTTTGCCCGCGCCTTCTCGATCTGCCGGCGCAGGATGACGCGCGGGTCATAGGGCCACTCTTCCCCGTCGACGTGGATGTCGCAGGCGAAGCGCGCGACGGTGGGCTCCCATGGGACCGGCGTAAAGGTCGCGAGGTCCGGGATCGCTGCGATGTCCGGGTCGCTTGGAAACTGGCCGATCTCGCCCGCGGCGAAGCCCGCAAATCCGGCCCCGTCCGTGACGAGGTCGTCCAGGTTCGCGGCCGGGACGAGCTTTGCGCTCGGTCGCGCGTACATGTCGACGAACTGCGCGAAGAAGAACTCGATTCCGCGCTTGTCTGACTCCTTGCGAATGTCTTCGAGGCTCGGTGCGGCGGCGGTATCCGCCATGCGGCTTCCTCCCTCTCTCCGGGTCGGGTGAGGCCGAGATTAAACAGCCATGGCGCGGCTGCCGATGGCGGCTCCCTACAAGCGTAGGGCGGCGTTTATGTGGGCTCTGACCGGCCCAAAGCCTCCTGGAGCTTGACCATCTTCACGGCGATCTCAATCAGGAGCCAGTCCTCCTTGCGGAGATCGAGGCCCGAGATCTCCTGGATGCGCCGCAGGCGCTGCCGCAGGGTGTTCGGATGCACATAGAGCGCTTCGGCAGTTGCGCTGATGTTGCCGCGCCGGCGGAGGAATTCCTCGAGTGTGCGGAGCAGGGATGTCTGGCGCTGGCGGTCGTACTCGGCGATCTTCGCGATGAGGTCGCGCTGGGAGTCCCGAACCGATGAGTCGACCGACATTCTCAGGAGGTACTTGTACGGGCCGAGCTCTTCGTAGGTCATCACGCCGGGAGTGCCGTGAATGACGGAGCCGAGCAGCGCGTGCCCTGCCTCCTCGAAGCCGGCCTGGAAGCTCGGAGCCCCCTTGCAGGGATTGGAGATGCCGATGGAGACCGGGCTTCCGACCTCGGCATGAATCGCCTGGATGCTTTCGAGGAGCGATGCCTCGCCTGCCGACGGAACCCGCAGGAGCGCACGGCTCGAGTCGTCGCGATGGTCGAACAGAGAGCCTGGAGCCGAGGCCCGGAGCGCCTTCTCGACCGCCTCGTCGGGCGGCGCCACCTCGACGACGACGTACGCCCGGTCGAGGTCGCAGCCGAGCCGCGCCGCGCGGCCCTCGACTGCACCGAGCACGTTGCCGCCCGCGAGCTGCTCGAAGAAGTCCTTGATCAGGTTCTTCTCCGTCAGCCGCTCGATCAGCTCGATCTTCTTGATCGCCACCGCGGTCTGGTTCGCCGCTGCGCGTGCCAGGTCGACCTCCGTCGTTCCCTCGGCGCTGATCAGCCCCAGCAGTTCGTCGTCGGCGACGATGGGGACGGCGACGGTGGCGAAGCGTCCACTCCGCGCCATCTCGGGGCCGAGGGCGGAGAGCTTGATCGTCTGCCGCGCTTCGGCGTCGCTCGGGGCTGACGCCTTCAGCCGGAGCTCCTCCGAACCCCCGTCGAGCAGATAGACGTGGCACGTGTGGCTACGGAGCAGCTGCCGACTCCGTTCGGCGACAGCAGGCAGGACCTCGCCGAGCTGCTGCGCCCGCGCGAGTGTCTCCGCGAGTTCGGTCAGGTGCTCGAGCTCGCCTACCCGTTGCCGCGTCTCCTCGTAGAGGCGTGCGTTCTCGATCGCACCACCCACGAGGGACGCCGTAGACGTGAGCAGCTCGACCTCCTCTGCGGTGAACTCGCGCGGCGCCTCGGTGTGCATCGTGATCGCTCCGATGACCGTGTCTCGTCCGGCGATGGGAACCGACAGGAGGGACTGGAATTTCTCCTCCTCGAGCTCAGGGACGAACTCGTTCCGCGGGTCGTCGACGGCGTTCTGCGTGAACGCAGGCTCGCCGTGCTCGACCGCCCACCAGGCGATGCCCTTCTCGAGTGTTATCTCCCCGACGAGGCCGCTGTACGGCTCGGAAGCCGACCGCAGGATGAGCCGGTCGTCCTCGATCAGGTAGACGAAGCAGGCATGGACGGCGCTCGCATCCGAAAGAAGGCGCACGACGGCGCCGAGGACTTCGTCGAGGTCGAGAGACGACCCGACCGTCGAGACGATCTCGTAGAGGATCCGCTCGCCCGCCTGCGCCGCAGATCGGCCCTTCGCCACGGGGGGATGCTATGCGGAAATACGCTTCGTTACTAGCGGGCGGCGGGCTTGAGCGCCGAACCGACGGGCTCGATGCGGATCGCGGAGGTCTTGTACTCCGGCGTGCCGATCAGCGGATCGCCCACGTCGTGCGTGAGCCAGTTCACCTTCGCCTGCGCGAAGTGGAGCGCCATCCAGACCAGCCCCGGGTAGACGCGCTCGCCGACGGCGGCGCGCGCCTCGAGCTCGCCGCGCCGCGACACGAGGCGCACCCAGTCCCCGTCCTGGACGCCGAGGGCCGCTGCGTCGTCGGGGTGCATCTCGACGAAGGGATCCTCCTGCTTTTGCACGACCCCCTCTTCACGCATGGTCATCGTCGCCGAGTTGTAGTGGTAGAGCGTGCGGCCGGTCGAGAGCACGAACGGGTACTCGGAGTCCGGCTGCTCGATCGGCGGCTGGTACTCGACCGGATAGAACTTGCCCTTGCCGTTCGGCCGCGACGGGCTCGGCGCGTGCAGGTACGGAGTCCCGGGATGGTCGCGGTCGGTGCAGGGCCACTGCAGCCCGACCTCCTCGATGCGGTCGTAGCGGATGCCCGTCCAGAACGGTGCAAGGTCGGCGAACTCGTTCCAGGCGTCCTCCGGAGTCCGATACTCGGGCCAGTTGCCGCCCATGGCCTTCGCCATGTCCACGACGATCTGCCAGTCCTCCCGCGCCTCGCCCGGGCAGGGAAGCGCCTTGCGCACGCGGTTCACCCGCCGCTCGGTGTTGGTGAACGTCCCGTCCTTCTCCGCGAAGCTCGAGGCCGGGAAGACGACGTCGGCGAGCCGCTCCGTCATGTCGTTCAGGAAGAGGTCCTGTGTGATGAGGAAGTCGACGTGCTCGAGCCCCTCCATGACGTGATGTGCGTTCGGCTCGGTCTGCGCCGGGTTCTCGCCGATCAGGTAAAGCGCCCTGATCCGACCGTCGTGGAGGCCGGACATGATCTGGTCGAGGCGGTAGCCCGGAGTCTCGGGCACCTCGACGCCCCAGGCCTCCGAGAACTTCTGTCGGATCTCGGCGCTGTCGGCGGGCTGGTAGCCGGGGAAGTAGGCCGGGTTCGCGCCGGCGTCATTCAGGCCCTGGACGTTGTTCTGCCCGCGTAGCGCGTTCAGCCCGGTGGACTCGTAGCCGAGATGGCCGGTCATGAGTACGAGGTTCGAGAGCGACCAGATGTTGTCGACCGCGCACGCGTGCTCGGTGATCCCGAGCGTGTAGAAGACCGCCGCGTGCTTCTCCGTCGCGTACTCGCGCGCAGTGGCGACGATGTCGGCGGCGGGCACGCCGGTCACCTTCTCGGCCTCCTCGGGGGTGTAGCGGGAGACGACCTCGGCGACCGCCTCGAAGTCCTCGGTGTGCTCCCGGATGTACTCCTCGTCCTGGAGCCCCTCCTTGAGGATGACGTGCATCATCGCGTTCACCAGCCAGACGTCCGAGCCGGGCCGAAGCTGGAGATGCCGTTTGGCGAGTTTCGTCAGCCAGATCTTGCGCGGGTCGGCGACGACGATGGTGGCGCCCTTGCGCGCAGCCTTCTTCATCCGCAGCGCGAGCACCGGGTGCGCCTCAGTCGTGTTCGAGCCGATCACGAGGATGAAGCGTGCGTTCTCGATCTCGGGGATCGAGTTGGTGGTGGCTCCTCTGCCTAACGACCTGACCAGGCCGTAAAGGGTCGGAGCGTGTCAGGTGGCTTCGCAGCTGTGGATCGAGTTCGTCCCGACCACGGAGCGCGCGAGCTTCTGGATGAGGAAGTTCTCCTCCATCGTCAGGCGCGCGGACGCGAGAAAGCCGATCGCCTGCGGGCCGTGCTCAGCCTTCACGCGATTGAGGCCGTCCGCGGCCACCTGAAGCGCGTCTTCCCAGCTCGTCTCGTGGAGCTCGCCGTCCTCGCGCCGCACCATCGGCTTCGTCAGCCGGTCGGGGTGGTGGACGAAGTTGAAGGCGAAGCGGCCCTTCACGCAGAGGTTCCCCTCGTTCGAGACGTAGTGCGGCTCCGAGGTCACCTTCACGATCCTGTTCGTCTCGGGGTCGACGTTCAGGTCGAGCTGGCAGCCGACGCCGCAGAACGTGCACGTCGTCTTCGTCTTCACGAGCTCGCGCTCGGGCTGCTCGGTTCCTTCGAGGAACTTCTCGAAGATCGCGCCGGTGGGGCAGACGGACAGACAGCCGCCGCAGAGCTCACATTCGGTGTCGAGCCACGAGCGCTCCCAGGTCGGCACGATCCGCGCGTGCGGCCCGCGGCCCTCGAGCGAGAGAGCCGAGCACTGCATGACCTCCTGCGTGTAACGGACGCAGCGGTTGCAGAGGATGCAGGCGTCGGGCGTGTAGCCCATGAGCCGGTTGCGGTCCTCGTACTCCTTCCGCTTCGCGTCGGGGAGGATGAACGGGGCCTCGGCATCGAGGTCTGCCGCGAGGTCGGTGAGCTCGTTCGGCCGCCCGCCGGGATTGGGGTCGAGGTGCTCGGCGAGGAGCATCTCGGTTAGCGTCTTCCTGAAGGCAGGCACGTTGGAGTTCGTCGAAACGACCATGCCCTCGGCGACGCGCGTCGCGCAGGCCGGCAGCGGCCGCGGCGAGCCCTCGACGCCGACGACGCACATGCGGCAGCCGCCGTAGGGATCGAGCTTGTCGTCGTGGCACAGCGTGGGGATGAAGACGCCGTGGCGCGCGGCGGCGTGGACGAGAAGCTCCCCCTCGGGGGCGCTCGCCTCGCGGCCGTCGAGCGTGAAGCGCACCATCGAGCTCATTTTATTGCCGGCTCTCCCAGGGGCTCGAAGAGCTCGGGCCAGTGGGTGAAGGCGTTGCGCATGGGGAATGGGGCGCCCTGGCCGAGCCCGCAGATAGAGGTCGCAGCCATCGCGTCGAGCCATTCCTCCGCCTGTTCGCGCGTCATCGCGGCCTCGCCGTTGGCCAGCTCCTCGACCAGGTGGTGCATGCCGCGGTTGCCGATCCGGCACGGCGTGCATTTCTGGCAGGACTCCTCGGCGAAAAAGCGCATCGTCTCGGCGAGCAGCCGGAGCGGCGAGTAGCTCGCGGGGAAGACCTGCAGCGCAGCCGAGCCGGGGCCGGCGTTCCACTCGCGCAGGCTCTCCCTCGTGAGTGGCACGTCGAGCGCGGCCGGCGGCAGGATCCCGCTCGCCGCGCCACCCGGGACGACGGCGCCGATCTCCTCGGTGGCCCCGCCCGCGTAGTCGTCGATCAGCTGCCTGGGCGTCACGTCGAGCGGCGCTTCGTAGCAGCCGGGCGCGGTGACGGCGCCGGTGACCGACCAGAGGCGGACGCGCGGCCACGCCTCGCCTCCGTCTCGCAGGATCGCAGGGATGTGCGCCAGCGTCTCGACGTTGTTGATGAGCGTGGGGCGGCCGAGGTAGCCGACCTGGCTCGGGAAGGGCGGCTTCAGGCGCGGCATCCCGCGGCGGCCTTCCATCGACTCGAGCATCGCGGTCTCCTCGCCGCAGATGTAGGCGCCGGCTCCGATGACGAGCTCGAGCGAGCGGCCGTCGAGGACGCCGGCGGCGCGCAGCTCTTCGAGGGCCTGTTCGAGCCGGGCGCGGGCGGTCGCGTACTCCTCGCGCAGGTAGATGAACCCCTCCGTCGCTTCGGCGAAGTCCATGGCGATGAGCGTGCCCTCGAGCATGAGGTGCGGGCGCAGCTCCATCACGTAGCGGTCCTTGATCGTCCCCGGCTCGCCCTCGTCCGCGTTGACGACGACGTAGCGCGGAGCCGGCTCCTTGGCCACGGCCTCCCACTTCAGGCCCGTGGGAAAGCCTGCGCCGCCATAGCCGGTAAGACCGGACGCCTTGAGCTCCTCGACGATCTTCTCCTTCGCCGGCAGGTTGCGAAGGACGGCTAGGCCTCCGCGTGCCTCGTACTCCGCCAGGGTCTGGTCGGCCTGCTCGAGGCCGAGCGAGGAGCCGGTGTTCGTTCGCCGCGTGACGTCGGGCTCGACGACGTCACCGCGCATCAAGACCGGCGCGATGTCGCAGTGGCCGAGACACTCGACCCCGAGAACGGGGACGCCGTTCGCATTTTCCTGTTCGCGGGCGAGCAGGTCCTTGGCGCCGAGACAGTCGCAGACCGGGCCGATGCAGACGCGCACGGCGTCCGCCGGCACCTCCAGGAACGAGTAGAACGAGACGACCTCGTGCACCTCCCCGCGCCGGATGTTCATGTGGTCGGCGAGCGCGTCCGAGAGCTCAGGGGTGACCGGGCCGATCTCGCGGCGGATGCGCCCGAGGTTGTCCAACAGGCGCGTCCGCTCCTTCGGCAGCTGGGGAAGAACCTCGGTGAGCCGGAGGACGTCTATGGTTTGCGATCATAGTGAACGAGGTTCCCCCGTACTCCGCGTCCTCGGTCGAGGTCGTGCGGCTTCCCGAGGGGGAAACGGAGCCCGACGAGATCGCCGTTGAGGAGCCGCTCGAGATCCGGATCGACGGCCGGCCCATCGCGGTGACGATGCGCACTCCCGGCCAGGACGAGGAGCTGGCGGTCGGTTTCCTCCGTTCCGAGGGAATCGCGGCGGTCTCTGCTCGGCCGACGCCCGACCTCGCAGCGAACGTGATCGACGTCGATGTCGACGGAGAAGTCGACTTCGAGCGGCTGAGCCGGAACTTCTACACGTCGTCTTCTTGCGGGGTCTGCGGCAAGGGCGCGCTCGAGGCGGTCGCGGTCGAGGCGCCGCGGGTCGAAAGCGGGCTCGTCGTCCCCGCCGAGGTCATCGCAGAGCTCCCCGACCGGCTACGCGAGGCGCAGCCGACCTTCGCGGCGACGGGGGGCCTGCATGCCACGGGACTCTTCGCCTCTGACGGAGAGCTCCTCGCGGTTCGCGAGGACGTCGGCCGCCACAACGCGATGGACAAGATCGTGGGTTGGGCGTTCGGCCAGGGTCTCCTGCCGCTCTTCGACAAAATGCTCTGTGTGAGCGGCCGTCTCTCCTTCGAGCTCGTGCAGAAGGCCGCCGTCGCAGGCTGTCCTCTCGTCGTCGCCGTCGGAGCGCCGAGCACGCTCGCCGTCGATCTGGCGCGCGACCGCGGCGTGACCCTCTGCGGCTTCGTGCGCGGCGGGCGCGTCAACGTCTACTCGGAGCCGCAGAGGATCGGATGACCTTCACCGTCGCAGCCGAGATGTACGACCGCTTCATGGGCCGGTACGGGGATGCGCTCGGCCGGCAGCTCGCCGAGCGAGCCGGTGTTCGCCCGGGAATGAAGGCTCTGGACGTCGGCGCCGGAACGGGCAAGCTGACCAAGGTGCTCTCGGAGCTGCTCGGAGAGGAGAACGTCTCCGCCGTCGACCCGTCCGAGCCTTTCGCCGAGTCGCTCGGCGAGCGGTTCCCTGCCGCAGACGTCCGGCGCGGAGCGGCGGAGGAGCTTCCGTTCGAGGACGGCTCGTTCGACGTGGTCTGCGCGCAGCTCGTCATCAACTTCCTCACCGACCCGGAGCGCGGTACTGCGGAGATGGCGAGAGTCGCGCGGGAGGAGGGCGCCGTCGCGGCTGCCGTCTGGGATTACCGCGGCGAGATGACGATGCTGCGGACGTTCTGGGAAGCCGCCGGGGCGATCGACGAAGGCGGCGCCGCCGCGCGGGACGAGCGCACGCGGATGCTTTTTGGCGAGCGGGAGGAGATCGTCGAGCTCTGGGAGGGCGCCGGCCTGCGCGACGTCGAAGGCGGCGAGATTGTCGTCGCGACGGCCTACGAGGATTTCGACGACCTCTGGGCGCCCTTCCTCGCGGGCGTGGGCCCGGCCGGTGACTTCACGGTCTCCCTCGAGCCGGACGTCCAGGCTGCCCTGCGGGACGAGTACCACCGCGTGCTCGGCTCGCCGGAGGGGCCGTTCGAGCTCTCGGCCCGAGCGTGGTACGCCGTCGGGAAGAAGTAACCGGCGTCCTGCTCGTCGGCGGTGCGAGCCGCCGCTTCGGATCGCCCAAGGCGCTGGCCCGCTTCCAGGGCGAGCTGCTGGGTGAGCGGGCCCATCGCCTGCTCGCAGAGGCCTTCGACCGGGTGCTCGCGGTCGGCAAGACCCGCGACGGCCTCGCGCTGCCGTTCGAGGTGGTCGACGACGGGAGCGACGTGCGGGCGCCCATCGTCGGCCTCGTCGCAGCGCTGCGCCACGCGGACACCGACGTCTGCGTCGTCCTGCCGACCGACATGCCGCTCGTCTCGGCCGAGCTCTTGCGCCGCCTGGCTGCCGAGGTCGAGGGCCACGACGCGGCCGTGCCGCCGACCGGCCCGCTACCCGGCGCCTACAGGAAATCCGCTCTGCCCGTGCTGGAGCGCCGGCTCGCGGCAGGGGAGCTGGCGCTCTACCGCGCGCTCGAGGAGCTCGACATGTGCGTCGTCCAGACCGACGAGGACGAGCTCAGGAACGTGAATACGCCGGCTGATCTCGCGTGATCACGCTCTCGCGGTCGGCGCCGGTCCCGACCATGATCACGTCGAGCTCGAGGCCCTCCTCGACGAACTCGACATAGCGCTGCGCCGCCCGCGGGAGCGAGCCGTCCAGCGGCTCCTGCCAGCCGGGCAGCGTCTCGTACACGGGCTGAGCATGGTGGAAGTCGCTCTGGTGCGCCGGAAACTCGTCCGTCTCGGTGCCGTCGGGGAGCCGGTAGCGCACGCAGACCGGGATCTCCGGGAACGCCGAGAGGACGTCCAGCTTCGTCAGCGCGAGGGAGGTCATCCCATTGAGCCGCGCCGCGAAGCGGAGGCCGACGAGGTCGAGCCACCCACAGCGGCGCTCGCGGCCGGTCGTCGTTCCGTACTCCTCTCCGAGGTCGCGCACGCGGGCCTGGTCGGGGCCCTCGATCTCGGTGGGGAAGGGGCCCTCGCCGACGCGGGTGACGTAGGCCTTCGCGACGCCGATAACGCTCTCGATCCTGGTCGGGCCGATGCCGATCCCGGTCGCCGCCGCGCCGGCGATCGGATTCGAGGACGTGACGAAGGGATAGGTGCCGTGGTCGAGGTCGAGCAGTGTCCCCTGCGCTCCCTCGAGGAGCACCTTCTGCCCCTCCTTCAGCGCGCGCTCGACCAGGAGGGAGGTGTCGGCGATGTACGGCCGCAGGCGGGCGGCGCACTCCTCCATCCGGTCGGCCAGGTCGCCCGCCTCGAGCGGCTCGTCGAGCAGGCGGTTCTTCTCCGCGAGCGCGGTCTCGAACTTCTGGCGCAGGATCTTTGGGTCGAGGACGTCCTGGACGCGGATGCCGAGCCGCGACGCCTTGTCGGCGTACGCGGGGCCGATGCCTCGGCGCGTCGTGCCGATCTGCAGCCGTCCGAGACGCCGTTCGCTCGCCGAATCGCTGGCGACGTGCCACGGCATGATCAGGTGGGCGTTGCCCGAGAGGCGCAGGCCCGCGGTGGAGATGCCCCGCGCCTCGAGCGCATCGATCTCCTGGACGAGGAGCCGCGGGTCGACCACGCACCCGGCTCCGATCACGGAGATCTTGCCCTCGTAGAGGATCCCCGACGGGATGTGGTGGAGCTTGAACGTCTCGCCGCCGGAGACGATCGTGTGGCCGGCGTTCGGGCCGCCCTGGTAGCGGCAGACGTACTCGGAGCTCTGGGCGAGCAGGTCGACGATCTTGCCCTTGCCCTCGTCGCCCCACTGCGCGCCGACGATCACGGTGGCGGGCACGGCTAGGAGCTTAGACCGGGGTCAGGCTGGTCGTCGCAGGCGCGTCAGCATCCGCTGCCACCACGACGGCCCGCGGGCCTCGGCCGGGATCGTCCAGCTGGCCATTTAAGCGGCCGCCAGGTCGGCGAACTTCGCATAGCGCCGCAGGAAGGAGAGCTTCACCGTGTCGGTGGGACCGTTGCGGTGCTTGGCCACGATCACCTCGGCGAGACCCTGCTGGTCCGACTCGTCGTTGTAGTACTCGTCGCGGTAGATGAAGCAGACGATGTCGGCGTCCTGCTCGAGCGAGCCGGACTCCCGCAGGTCGGAGAGGATGGGCCGCTTGTCGTGCCGCTGCTCGACCGCGCGCGAGAGCTGGGAGAGGGCGATGATCGGGACGCCCAGGTCGCGCGCGAGCACCTTCAGGGAGCGCGAGATCTGCGACACCTCCTGCACCCGGTTCTCCGCGCTCGTGCCGGAGGTCATGAGCTGCAGATAGTCGACGATGATCAGGCCGAGCTCGGGGTGCTTCTGCTTCAGGCGCCGCGCCTTCGAGCGGATCTCCATCATCGTGATCGAGCCCGTGTCGTCCACGTAGATGGGGGCCTTGGCGAGCTTGTCGCAGGCCGCGGTGAGGCGGGGCCAGTCGTCGGCCGCGAGCTTGCCGGTACGCAGGCGCTGCGACTCGACCTTGGCCTCGCTGCACATGAGCCGCTGGGTCACCTCGGACTTGGACATCTCGAGCGTGAAGAGCGCGACGGGGACGCCCTTGCGCACGCCGAGGTTCGCGGCCATGCAGAGGCCCAGCGCCGATTTCCCCATGCTCGGCCGGGCCGCGACGATGACGAGGTTGCCCTCCTGGAAGCCGGACGTGATGCGGTCGATGTCGCGAAAGCCGGACGGGACGCCGGTGACATCGGCGCCCGACTCGTAGAGGGCGGTGATGCGCTCGAAGCTCTCTTTCAGGAGCTCCTCGATGTGGCTGAACTCGCCGCGGGCCCGCTGCTGCGAGAGGTCGAAGACGATCTGCTCGGCCTGGTCGACGAGCTCCGTCGTCTCGCCCGGGCGGTCCCAGCCGAGCTGCGCGATCTCGCCGCCGGCCCGGATGAGCCCGCGGAGCGTCGCGGTCTCGCGAACGATCTGCGCGTAGTGGTGGGCGTTCGCGGTCGTCGGGGCGAGCGAGGCAAGCTCGTGGATGCGCAACTTGCCGCCGACGTTCTCCAGCTCGCTGCGCTCGTCGAGCTCGTCGGCGAGGGTGATCGCATCGACCGGCTCGCCCTTCGCGTAGAGCCCGAGCGCGGCGCGGTAGATCTTCGCGTGGCTCTCGCGGTAGAACTCGCGGCCGTCGCTCGTCAGAATCTCGCTGACCGCGGCGATCGCCCCGGGCGAGAGCATCATCGCGCCGAGGACGGACTCCTCGGCATCGCGGTTCTGGGGCGGGACGAGGGCGTCCTCGAGCACGGCCCCTGGGTTTCCGTTCGTCGCCACGGGACCCGACCGTATTGGACGATGACCGTTTCCTGGTTCCACAAGCGAAGGACGCCGTTTTGCAGGCATAACGAACAGATGTTCGCATCAGGGCCGGACGACATCCCCAGAACGGGCCCAGGTCTTCCCCGCGAAATTCCCGCACGGAGCGGAAAGTTCGTGCAGTTGTCCAGAACGCTGTGGAGAAGCGTGTGGAGAGCTACGAAGGCTCGGCGTCGGGGTCGACGAGCTGCTCTTCGGTCTCCGCCGCCACGGCTTCCTGCTCGGCCTCTTCGACGCCAGAATCGTCCGCGCCCGACTCTCCAGGCTCGGCCTCTTCGACCTCCGCGGCCTCTTCCTCGGCCACGAACTGCTCGACCTCGGCCTCGACGGCAGCCTGGTGCTCGGCGGCGGCCTCGGCCTCTGCCTCCTCCGCGGCCTTAACGGCTGCCTCCATCGCCTCAAGCTCCTCCTCGGGCGGCAGCTCGCCGCCTTCGGGGACGACGAGCGTCCGCACCTCGGCGGTCACGTCCGTGAAGATCTCTACGGAAACGGAGTAGCGCCCGATGCGCTTGATCGGGTCGTGCAGGTCGATCTTCCGCCGGTCGACGCGGATCTTCAGCTTCTCCCAGATCTCGTCGGCGAGGTCGGTGGCCGTGACGGAGCCGAACAGGGTTCCCTGAGGGCCGGCGTTCACATCGAAGCGAAGCTCGGCCTTCCCGAGCTGGTCGGCGATCTTCTGCGCGTCCTCGAAGCTCTGCGCCTCGTGCCGCGCGCGCTGGGCGTCGCGCTTCTCGAGCTCCGCGACGCGGGAAGGAGTCGCCTCCTCGGCGAGCCGGCGCGGGCCGAGGTAGTTGCGCATGTAGCCGCGCGAGACCGAGACCACGTCTCCACGCAGCCCGACCTTCTCGACGTCTTGCAGGAGGATGACGTCCATGTGACTACCCGGAGACGTAGGGCAGGAGCGCCATCTCGCGCGCCCGCTTCACCGCGACGGCGATCTGCTCCTGGTGGCGCCTGCACGCACCTGTGATGCGCCGCGAGCGAATCTTGCCCTTCTCGGACACGTAGCGCCGCAGCTGGTTGTAGTTCTTGTAGTCGACCTCTTCGATCTTCTCCTTGCAGAAGTAACAGCTCTTCCGCCGAAGAGGTCCGGTCGACTGGGACGGCCGCCTGCGCGCGCCGCCCTGCTTCTCTCGTTGTGCCATTCGGTGCTCTTAGCTCCTGGTCTTAGAAGGGAATGTCGTCGTCGGTCGCGGCGCCGGCCTTCACGAAGTCGGACTGGTCGGCGTTCACGTCGGACTGGGGGATGTAGGACTGGCCCTCGCCGCCTTCGCCGCGGCTGTCGAGGAACTGGATCTGGAAGGCGACGATCTCGACCTTCGAACGCTTCGACCCGTCCTGGGCCTCCCAGGACGACCAGTCGAGCCGCCCGTCGATGCCGATGCGCCGGCCCTTCGCGAGGTGCTGGGCGAGCATCTCGGCCTGGTTCCCGAAGATCTTCACGTCGAAGAAGTTCGGCTTGTCCGTCCAGTTGCCGGCATCGTCCTTCTGGCGCCCGTTGCAGGCGACGCCGAGCTGGAGGACCGGAGTTCCGGACGGAAGGTGGCGCAGCTCGGGGTCGCGCGTCAGGCGTCCCACGAGGGTCACACGGTTGATGTCGCCAGCCATTTCAGTCTCCTAACCTAGTCGAACATTCGTTCGTATCCTAGCCGCCCGAGGGGACGGCTTCGGGGCGCCGCGGCTGGGCCGCAGCCCGGCGGACCGCCATGTGCCGCATGGCGCCGTCGGTGATCTTGAGCACGCGGGTGACCTCGGCGAGCGTCTCGGCGTCGGCGTCGAAATGGAGGAGGTGGTACGTCCCCTCGTCCTTCTTGTCGATCTCGTATGCGAGCTTGCGCCGGCCCCACGGCTCCTGCCCGACCCACGAACCTCCGCGCTGCTCGATGAGCTCGCGCATGCGCGCGACGATCTCGTTCTGGCGCTCTTCGGCCAGCTCGGGGTCGAGGATGAGCATGATCTCGTATGCGTTCACAGTTCCCGATTCCTCCTTCCCACGGTCTGAAGCGGCCTCG
>JAICVP010000374.1 GCA_025935275.1 Thermoleophilia bacterium | reverse complement strand
ATCATCCGGCTCCAAGAGAAGATCGCCGCCGAGGACATCAGGGAGAAGTGGAGTGGCAAGCTCACGACACCCGCTTCCGCCTCCTGAGGTCGGATCGCGCCTGCGGGCGCAGTTCGGTGAGGACGTGCTGTCCTTCGAGGACCAGCACGGGCACAGCGTGGTCGCCATGACGCCGTCCCGGTACCGCGAGCTGGTGACGTTCCTGCGCAACGAGCCCGAGTTCGCCTGCGACTACTGCGACTTCGTCTCCGCGGTGGACTTCGGCGACGATGGCATGGAGGTCGTCACCCACCTGTTCTCGACCACGCACGATCACTCCGTGCGCGTGAAGGTCCGGCTCCCGGCCGACGAGACCGTGCTCCCGACGATCTCGGACATCTATCCGACGGCGAACTGGCACGAACGCGAGACCACCGAGATGTTCGGCGTCACGTTCGAGGGTCACCCCCTGCCCGTGACGCTCCTCCTCCCCGAACCGTTCGAGGGCCACCCGCTCCGCAAGGACTTCCCGCTCATGTCGCGAGAGGCCAAGCCGTGGCCGGGTGCGGCCGAAGGGGAAGAGGAGGACGAGGAGTGATCGCGCAGGCCGGCGAGAGCTTCGTGAACCAGTGGTTCGGCGAGTACTGGCTGGTCCTGGTGACGAAGGCGGCGATCGTGCTGATCTTCTTCCTCGTTGCCCCGCTCGGCGTCGGCTACGCCGAGCATAAGGTGATGGCCCACATGCAGGGCCGGCTCGGGCCGATGTACGCGGGCAGGTTCCACGGATGGGCGCAGCTCATGGCCGACGGGGTCAAGTTCGTCCAGAAGGAGGACGTGATCCCCGCGGCGGCGGATGCCTGGGTCTTCTCCCTCGCGCCGGCGGTCGCGCTCGTCCCGTACATCCTCCTGTTCGTCGTGATCCCGTTCTCGGACGAGATCTTCATCCTGAACCTCGACGTCGGAATCTTCTTCGTGCTGGCGCTCTCGTCGGTCTCCGTGATCGGCGTGCTCATGGCCGGCTGGGCGTCCGCGAACAAGTTCTCCCTGATCGGCGCCCTCCGGGCGGCCGCGCAGCTCATCGCCTACGAGCTGCCGCTGGTGCTCGGGGCCGCCGCGATCGTGATGCAGGCCGGCACGCTCTCGATGGTCGGGATCGTCCAGGCGCAGGAGAAGTACTGGTTCGTCTTCTCGCAGCCGATCGGGTTCCTCATCTTCCTCACGGCCTCGCTCGCGGAGCTCACGCGGCCGCCCTTCGACATGCCGGTGGCGGACTCCGAGATCATCTTCGGCGCCTACACGGAGTACACGGGTCTGAAGTTCGCCTTCTTCCTGCTCGCCGAGTACGGAGGGATCGTCGCCCTGTCCGCCGTCGCGAGCGTCCTGTTCCTCGGGGGCTACCTGCCGCTGCCGGCGATGGAGTTCATCCCCGAACCGCTCTGGATGCTCGCGAAGATCGGGGCGCTCTCGTTCCTCATCATCTGGCTCCGCGTCACCTATCCGCGTCTGCGCGAGGACCAGCTGCAGCGGGTCTCGTGGCTCGTGCTGATCCCGCTGGCGCTGCTGCAGATCGTGGTGGTCGGCGTCTTCAAGGTCGCGTTCTAGGAGGGGTCATGGCAGTCGACGAACGAGGCGT
>JAICVP010000158.1 GCA_025935275.1 Thermoleophilia bacterium | reverse complement strand
TCGCCGCGCTGGGGAGCGTTCGTGCGCGAGGAGTGCGGCGGCTTCGCTGCGGCTGCTTCGGCTCCAGGGAGCGCAACACCGATCTCATGCTCGCCCGTGCGGTGCTCTTCACGGGGGTCGCCGCATTCGGCGCCTTCGCGGATGTTGAGGTCGGACGGCCCTCCCGTGACGCTCTCGTCGCCGGCGCGCTCGTCGTGCTCACCCTCGCGGTCATCGGTCTCGCCGTGCTCGTGCTCGCGCTCTACCGCCAGGTGGGCGTGCTCACGATGCGCCTCGGTCCCAGCGTGGCCCTCGAGCTCGCCGAGGAAGGTCCGCCTCTGGGAGACGTCGCGCCGGAGCTCGACGGCCTGAGCCGGGTCGGGGAAGAGCTCGTCGCGTTCTTCAGCCCCGACTGCCGCCTTTGCCGCGCGATCGCGCCGGGAGTCAGAGCCTTCGAGCGCGAGGGGATGCCGGTCCGAACCGTGTACGAGCACGAGGAGCCCTCCGCCTTCGAGCGCTGGCGGGTCCCCGGGACGCCGTTCCTCGTCCACGTGGTCGACGGCTTCGTCGCCGCCAAGGGCACTGTCAACTCGCTCGAGCAGCTCGACGGGCTCGTCGCGCTCGGCAGCGCGAGGATGGAACATGCCCCGGCCTGACACCTTTCTCGACGGCGCGGCCCGCGCCCTCTCGACCCGTCTCGCCTCCGGCATGACGCGGAAGTCCTTTCTCGGGCGCATGGGCGGCGCCGTTCTCGCGGCGACCGGCGGAGCCGCTGTCGCGGCGGCGGTCCGGCCAGAGAAGAGCGAGGCCTTTCACTTCTGCGGGCACATCTGGACGACAGGGTCGTGCCCGAACCCCCTCGGCCTTCCCCGCATCGACAAGAACGGCTTCCCGCTGAGGCCGAGCGACGGGCACCCGATCGACAACCTGGGCCGCGCGGTCAACGCCGAAGGCTGGCCCGTCGACGGCTCGGGCGAGCGGCTGCGCAGCCCGGACGGCGATTTCCTCCCGCGGGCTCCGCGCACGCGACTCTGCGAGGAGTGGACGAATGAGCAGTACGGGCTCGACGCGGTCATGGAGGGAGCCTGGTACCGCTGCTGCAGCGGCCAGGTCCGCAAGCTCGTGGACTGCTGCTCGTTCAGCAGGAAGCGCATCAACGGCGACGCTTCTCTCACCGGGTACTGCTTCGACGGCAGGCGGGTGTTCTGCGTCCTGTACTACGACTCGGGGCTCAAGTGCTAGCCGTCGCCGCCGCGCTCGCGGCGACCGCGCTCCTCGCCGGGGTCTCGGGCGCCTGGTCGCCCTGAGGCCTCTCAATGGTCGAGACCTTCACTCCGGCCGTGTGCCGGAGCCGTTCCCGCCAACGTCTCGCAATCGCGCTCTTCGCGCTCGCGGCTCTGGCCGCGTCGGCTGCGCTTGGCGCTGCACTCGGCTTCGTCGGCGGCCTCGTCGGGACGCGACCCGTCCTGATCGCCGCCGCCGCGCTCGCCTTTCTCGCTGCGCTGCGTGAGGCCGGCGTTCTCCCGGTGCCGGTGCCGCAGTCCCGCAGGCAGGTGCCCGAGCGCTGGCAGTACGAGCTGCCCCTGCCCGTGTGGAGTGCCGGCTACGGCGCGGGTCTCGGACTCGGCTTCCTCACCTACCAGTCCGTCGCCACCTTCTGGGTCGCGTGCGCGGCCGCGCTTGCGCTCGGGAAGCCGGTCCCGGCCGCCTGCTGCTTCGCGCTCTACGGAGCGGGCCGCGCGTTCATGACGATCTGGCCGCGGCGCCGCGAGCCGAGCGGGCCGGCCGCGGTCGAGCGCCTCGTCGGCCGCGCCTCGTTTATCGGACGGGCGAACGCGGTTGTGCTCGGGGTCGCAGTAGTCCTGCTCGCGGTCGCGCCGGCAGCCGGCGCCGCCGTCACCTCGGTGGGGCGCGGCTTCGATCCGGCCGCGGACGGGCAGACGCT
Source organism: Thermoleophilia bacterium (assembly GCA_025935275.1). Classification (GTDB taxonomy): domain Bacteria; phylum Actinomycetota; class Thermoleophilia; order Gaiellales; family Gaiellaceae; genus DATEOR01. The sequence continues at coordinate 3,218 of JAICVP010000158.1, read as the reverse complement.
GGCGCGCGCCCGCAAGGACTCGGGGACGAGGAAGGTCGTCGTTGCGCCGGCGGGCGGGTCGACCGACACGGTCACCCCGGCGAACTCGCCTGCGCTCGACGGCGACTACCTCGCCTACGAGGACGACCAGGGCATCAAGGTGATCGACTGGCGTCTCGACACGTCCGTGCGCGAGCTCGACGGCCCGTATTCGCACCCGGCGCTGGACTACCCGCTGCTGGCTTACATCCGGGACGACGGCGCCAACGAGCGCCTCGTCCTGACCGACATCAGCAAGCCGAGTCTCGACGAGCAGGTCATCGCCTCCGTGCGTTCGGCCGCCGACCTCGGCCGCCCCGCGCTTCGCGGTGGACGGCTCGCGTGGCACCGGATCGTGCACGGCGGCTCGTCGATCAACGTCCTCAACCTCGGTACGGACGAGCGCCGCACGATCAAGCGCACGAGCATCTGGATGGAGTCGAACCCCTCGGTGACCTCGAAGCGCATCGTCTGGGTCGAGCACCGGCCGCAGGGTTCCTATCTCAGGATGAAGTGGTTCGGCAGCAGCAAGACGAAGACGCTCATGCACGTGAACGGCAGGCAGACGCTGCTCTGGACGACGGCGCTGACGGGCCGGACGGCGTATGTGACGAAGTGGACGCCTTCGACCCGAAAAGCGGTCGTTTTGCGGGTCAATTTCTGATCCGCGGCGGCTCACTCTAACGAGGGACGCGCGGACCTAAAGTCCATCGTAAAGTGCGTGTGCGGGAAAGTATCCCGAGGGAGAAGGACCGAGCGGAGGAGAGAGCGAGTTGCGGCAACCGGGACGAGCGGCACGCCTGTCTGTCGGCGTAATCATTGCGGCACTTGCGCTGGCGTTCACCAGCGCGGCGGGTGCCGAGAGGTACCTCGTGGTCTACAAAGGCGAAGACGTGCCCAGGGGCGCGTCGGCGCCAATCGAGCGGGCGGGTGGTCAGCTCGTGCGGTCGTACAACGCGATCGGCGTGGCGGTCGCCGACTCCTTGAACCCGGCGTTCGCGGCGATCCTGGCCGGCGACAACAAGGTCGACGGGGTGTCGCCGCTGTCCGGCCTCAACTTCGGGCTCGAGCAGGACTCCACCGATTGGGAGGGGGAGCTGCCGAACGCGCCCGCGACGGACACGGACACCTTCTCGGCGCTCCAGTGGAACATGCGCCAGATCCATGCTCCCGAGGCCCATGCCGTCACGGGCGGAAGCCCCGCGGTCGTCGTCGGGCTGCTTGATTCGGGCATCGACTTCACGCACCCCGACCTGGCTCAGAACATGGATTTCGCCGACAGCGCGTCGTGCGTCAGCGGGGTCCCCGATACGACCCCGGCCTCCTACCAGGACGACAACGGCCACGGGACGCACAACGCAGGCTCGGTCGCAGCAGCCTCGAACGGAATCGGGATCGTCGGCGTCGCGCCCAACGTGAAGATCGCGTCCATCAAGGTGGCGCAGCCGAGCGGGCTCATCACGCCCGCCGCCGTCGTCTGCGGCTTCATGTGGGCGGCCACGCACAACATCGACGTCACGAACAACAGCTACACGGTCGATGTCGGCGCGACCACTTCCGTGGACCCGCTCGATTTCTTCTGTCACGACAACCCGGTGCAGCAGCCGCTCATCAAGGCGGTCAAGCGCGCCGTGCGCTTCGCGCTCCGGAACGGCGTCAGCGTCGTGGCGTCGGCGGGGAACTCCAACATCGACCTGGCCCACCCGGCCCTCGGCAACGACTGCGTCCGCCTCCCGAGTGAGCTCCCGGGGGTGATCGCCGTCAGCGCCACCGCGCTCTCCGGCCAGAAGGCGAGCTACTCCAACTACGGCGTCGGAGTCATCGACGTGGCGGCCCCCGGCGGCGATGCGGTTCCCGCTCCGCCCGCGGGCTTCGTGCTCTCGACGTGGCCGGCCGCGATCCAGGTTCCTCGACTGCTGCAGGACACGAATGCTCCGGGGCCCGCGTACTACCGCTTCATGGCGGGCACCTCCATGGCAGCTGCCCACGCGAGCGGAGTCGCGGCGCTGATCATCAGCCGCTACGGCGATCTGAAGAGCGGGGATGCGTCGATGAGGCCCGGGCGCGTGCAGGCGTACATGCAGCAGACCGCGACCGAAGTGGCGTGCCCACCCGACCCGACTGCCTGCCAGGGCGGCGAGGGCGCCAACGGCTTCTACGGCCACGGCATCGTGGACGCGCTCAGCGCGATCACGCACTCGCCCTAGCCTCCACCGAGATCCGAACGCGAAGGGCCGGGAGACCGGCCCTTCGTCTATCTCTCTACTCCTCGAAGGCGGGGAGCTCGAGGGCCCGCTCGAAGGCGGCCCGGTCGTGCACCGGTTCGCCGTGCGACACGATCACGTGCTCGAAGGGGAGGTCGAGCAGCTTGCGGAGAGCCGGCAGCACGCGCTCCTCGTGCCACGGAGTCCCCCAGACGCGAAGCTCGCCGTTCCGCTCGGTGAGCGCATCGGCGAAGACAAGCGCGCGCGGCTCGGGAGCCCAGAGCGGCGTCTCGTTCCGGCCGCGCCCGTCGTACAGCGCAACGAGCTCGCCGGGAAGCTCCGAGCCAGGCTCGATCGCCTCGAGCTCGGTCTCCGGAATGTCGTCGCGCCAGAAGAGGCTGGGCCCGAACGCCCGCGCGCCGTAGCGGCGCACGAAGAGGTCGACGTCGCGGACGTGATCCGGCTTCAGGACGGCGACGAGGGTGGGCGGCGCGGCGTCGAGGCGCTCCCAGAGCTCGTGCTCCTCGTCCGTCGGCGCGAGCGGGTCGACGAGCGCCACCTCGCCTTCCGTCTCGATCACGGTTGACGTCACCTCCGGCTCCCAGCCTGCCTCGGAGCTCCAGGCGGGGTGCCGCAGGCGCCAGATCCAGAGACCGGGTGCGATGTCCATCGGCGGCATGCCTCCTTATACTCGGGACATGGCCGAGATCGCGCACATCTGGCGCTCGCCGAAGCGGCGAGAGCTGATGGAGGAGCTGGACACCGCGCAGGTCTTCGAGAACGAAGGCGTCGAGGGCTGCGCCCACCGGCGCGGCGGCAAGCGCAACGTCCTTTTCGTCGCTGCGGAGGACCTCGAGTCCGTGGACGTCCTGCCCGGGCGCGTGAAGGAGAACTTCACCGTGCGCGGCGCCGACGTCATGAACTGGCCGATCGGCCAGCGCCTGCAGATCGGCGATGCCGAGTTCGAGATCTCCATGGTCTGCGACCCATGCGAGC
>JAICVP010000235.1 GCA_025935275.1 Thermoleophilia bacterium | reverse complement strand
TTCTGGTCGTTCTCGGCTGCTTGCTTCTGGCCGCTGCACGGTCTGTAGGCCTCCGAGTCGCCGGCTCTGCTCTCGCGCAGTCCGGCTTTGTGGCGCTCTGGAGGGCCGAATCTAGCCAATACTCGACTCATTCCGGTTCACGCGACTGCTCGTGACCAAGGGCTGTATCCTCCCGCGGATGGTTGCGAGGACGGCCCTTCGCCGACCGGCCATCGTCATCTTCCTGATCGTCCTGGGGGCGCTCGCCGTGCCGTCGGCGGCGTCGGCCTCCGCTCGCTTCCACGTCGAGTGCCCGTTCCACCACTTCAACCACAGCGATCCCATCGTCTTCCCGCGTGTGAAACACCCTTCAGCGGGTCACCTCCACACGTTCCTCGGGAACAAGTCGACGAACGCCTTCTCGACCTACAGGAAGCTTCGCCACGCCGGCACGACGTGCGGCCTCCGCGCCGACAAGGGGGCCTATTGGTTCCCCGCCATCTACAAGAACGGCCGGCGGGTCAAGCCGACGGACGGCGACTTCTACTATCGAGCCAAAACCGAGCCGCTGAGCGCGATTCGCCCGTTTCCGAAAGGTCTCAAGATCATTGCCGGAAACAAGGAAGCGACCCGCCCGCCGAGCACGAAGATCGTCGGCTGGTCGTGCTTCGGGAGCGCGGGGACCGCCCGGCAGCAGATGCGGGACTGCGGCAACGCGGACGTCAAATTCCTGGTCCATTTCCCGTCCTGCTGGGACGGGAAGCGGAAGGACAGCAAAGATCACAAGTCGCACATGGCCTACGCGGTCAAAGCCGGGAACGGTCGCCACAAGTGCCCGCGAGGCCATCCGGTTCCCGTGCCGGAGCTCAGCTACTCCATCAGGCTGCCGTTCCACGACGGCCGCCACGTGCATCTGTCCAGCGGCCCGTTCTACACGATGCACGCGGACTTCTGGAACGCCTGGAAGCAGCGCAAGCTTCGCCAGCTCGTGGACAAGTGTCTCCACGGCGGAATCGAATGCCCGTCCTTTGAGGCGTGACGGGCAAAGAGCCGTTTCTCACCTGACGGCGGCAGGCCCGGGCTGGCACCACTAGACCGCGCGGTTTCCGCCGCCCGCGACCCTTGAGGTTCCGACTCCGACCCGGTTTCCGCCGCGCGCTGATCGCGCTCGTCGTGCTCACCGCTTTGGACGGCTGTCAGTTTCAATCTCGGCCGAGCCGGACGGGCGTCAACTGGTTCCCCGGTTACTACGTTCTCGGTCACGGAACGACCTTCACCGCCAAACAGAAGATCCTGGACGATCCGCTCGTCGCGCCCTTCACGGGGGTGCAGTTTCGCTACCACTGGTCGCAGACGGAGCTTGCGGCGGGCGACTACACGGCCGGCTTCGTGCAACTCGACGCCGATCTCGAGAACGTCGCGGCCAGGTCGCAGAAGCTCCTCGTCATGCTGCAGTACAAGAGGCACGACGGCACGTCAGCGGTGCCGACCTACCTGTTGAGCGAGGGCGGTCCCTGGTGCAGCGGACGCTACTGCGGGGAGCTCGTGTACGGGGACAAACACCTCGCCATGGTGTGGAACAACGCGGTGAGCGCCCGCCTCGTCGCCTGGGTCTCGGCCATGGCAGCCCACGTGGCGACCAGCCCGTATGCGTCGAGTGTGGCCGGAATCGTCTTCAACGAGACCTCGCTTCCCACGGAGGATCAGGCGCTCCTCGCCGAGGCCGGCTACGACCCGTACGTCTACATGCAGGGGCTGCAGGGAGACATGCTCGCTGCCCTCGATGCGGCTCCTCGCATCCCTGTCTTCTACTACCATGAGGGTGGTTTCGTCAGCATGGACGGCGAGTCGGTGCGCGCCGGCACGGTCATGGGCGACTGGATGCTCGAGCACCCGCACACGGGTACCGGCACACCTGATCTGAAGCCGAAGAGCCCCAAGACAGCGACTCATCCCTGCGCCAATCCGAGTTATCAGGGACGGGTTCCCTGTAACCCCGACGTCCAGGCAGGCGACTACGCGGTGAGCGTGACGGATTCGCTCGATCAGAGCTTCCAGTACGCGACCCGGCCGGCTCCCGACGGTCTCTCGGCGTCGTACCTGACCTTCTCCTATGCGGTCGGGTCGGGTCCGAACGCGTTCACCTTCGCGGACGTCTCCCGGTACATCGCGAGCCATCCCACACCGAACTCTTCCGTCCCTCCGGGCTGGTAGTCGCTAGTGGTCGCCCATTTTCCGGTTGCCGGTACGCCCGCGTCGGAAAGCCGTATCATCAAGCCCAGTACGAATCTGCTGTGGTAGGAGGCGACGACGCAGCGACCGAAGGTTCAGCGTTCCCGGCGGTTCGGAAAGACAGCGGGCGCGATCGTCTTGTTTGCGGTGCTCTCGCTCCCGTTGTCGCCCCTGGCACAGGCCGATTCGAGCAACCTGCTCCCGAACGGCAGCTTCCAGTCGGGGACGAGCGGCTGGAAGGCGACCGACGCAGCCTTCACGATCGCGAGCGACGGCGCCGGCGACGGCTTCGCCGGCCGACTCGCCCTGAACACGACTGCCGGCTCGTACCAGCTGGCGACCAGTCCGCGCCCGGTCCTCAATACGAGCGCCGGGCTCGTGTACACGGCGAACGGCGTGGTGCGCAGCGACACTCCTGGCAAGAGCGTCTGCCTGCTGCTGAAGGAGTTCACGAGCGGGGGCACGCTCGTCCTCAAGAGCAACGACTGCACGCTGACGGGCTCGCAGTGGGCGCCCCTGCCGCAGGTGGCGCTGACCGCCCAGAAGGACGGCGATTCGATCGTCCTTATCGTCCGCCGCCCGTCCGGCGCAGTCGGCGGCGAGAGCTTCGAGGTCGACGGCCTCTCGCTCGTCGCGAGCGGCGACAGCACGCCGCCGCCGCCGCCCCCTTCGGTCGTCGGCCTGTGGCATCTCGACGAGCGCACCGGCACGACGGCCTTCGACAGCAGCGGCCAGGGGCACAACGGTGCGATCAGCGGCCCGGTCACGCTCGGGGTTCCCGGCGAGCGCAACACCGCTTACAGCTTTGTGCCGAAGAGCGCCATCATCGTCCCAGATGCCCCGGATCTCAGGCCAGGGACGGCCAATATCACGATCTCCTACTGGCTGAAGGCGACCACTCCGCCCTCGACCGGGGATTACGACATGTTCGTGAAGGGAGAGGCGGGCAGCAATGGCGGCCAGATCAAGCTCGAAGTCCAGCAGAACGGGCAGGCATCGTGCATGTTCCGGGGTTCGGTCGGCAGCAGGCAGCTGCAGGCGGGGCCGAACGTGATCGACGGGCACTGGCACCAGGTGATCTGCCAGCGCATCGGCAATCAGATCATCGAGACCGTCGACGGCGAGACACACACGCTGACGAAGGCGACTGGCGCAATCACGGTCACGGCTCCGGTTCGGCTCGGCTCGCACGAAAACGGGGGAGACTGGTACCGCGGCGTCCTTGACGAAGTCTCCT
>JAICVP010000108.1 GCA_025935275.1 Thermoleophilia bacterium | reverse complement strand
CTCGGAGTGCTCGACGAGCGCCGAGCGCACCGCCGGCGGGACTACCACCAGAGGTGGTCTTCCATCGTCCGCGCGCCTTCCGCCCAGAAGTCGGCGGAGAGGTACTTCCAGCCCGCGTCGGCGAGCACGGCGGCGACGACGGCGTCCTCGTCGAGCTCAGCCGCGATGCGCCGGGCGACGTGGACGACGGCGCCTGAGGAAACGCCGGCGAAGATGCCCTCGCGGTCGAGCAAGGCACGCAGGCCGACGACCGACTCGTCGTTCGAGACGAGGATCTTTCGGTCGAGGCGCGAGACGTCGAGGATGGGTGGCACGTAGCCGTCTGCCAGGGAGCGCAGGCCGTAGACCAGGTCGCCCTGGAAGGGCTCCGCGGCGGCGACGAGGACATCGGGGAAGGACTCGCGCAGCCGCTCGCCGGCGCCCATGAGCGTCCCGCCGGTGCCGAGCCCTGCCACGAAGGCGTCGACCCGGGGCAGCGCCTCGGCGATCTCCGCGCCGGTGCCCTCATAGTGGGCGCGCGGGTTCGACTCGTTGGCGTACTGGTTGAGCATGAAGTAGCGGGAGTCGCTCTCGGCGAGCCGGAGCGCCAGGCGCACAGCGCCGTTCGACCCCTCGCTTCCCGGCGAGTGGACGAGCTTCGCCCCGTAGAGCTCGAGCATGCGCACGCGCTCGGGCGTCGCGTTCTCCGGCAGGACGCAGGTGAGCGGGTAGCCCTTGAGCTTCGCCACCATCGCGAGCGAGATGCCGGTGTTGCCGCTCGTCGGCTCGAGGAGCTCGCGGCCCGGCTCAAGCTCGCCTGACGACTCCGCGGCTTCGACCAGCGTCTTCGCGATCCGGTCCTTGATGGAGCCGGTCGGGTTCTGGCCCTCGAGCTTGGCGTAGAGGCGGGCCCCTCCCTCCGGGCTCAAACGTGAGAGCTCGACGAGCGGAGTGCGGCCGATGGTCTCGAGGAGCGACGGCGTCAGCGTCTGCTCGCCGCCCGCCATGGCAGGGAGGAGGATGACCGACGTGCCGTCGCCGACGGCGGTGTCGAGCCCGTCCAGCGTGCGCACGTCCTCGTTGTTGACGTAGACGTTCACGAACGGAGCGATCTCGGTTCCGTTCTCGAGCACCTGGCTCCCGAGCCCGGGGAAGCGCTCGGCGAGGTCGGCGAGCAGCTCGCGGACAGTGGAGCCGGAGGCGTCGATCTCCCGTGCACCGCCGACCGCGTCGCGGAGCGTGGGCGGGATGCGAACGCGGGTCACGAGGCTACGTGCGTCCTTCCGCCCTGGCAGAACTCGACGTAGTCGATGTAGCTCGTGATCGTCGGGTTCTCGCCGCAGACGGGGCAGTCCGGGTCCCGGCGGAGCGTGATCTCGGTGAACGTGCCCTCCAGCGCGTCGAACATCTGCAGGCGGCCGATCAGCGGGTCGCCGATGCCGAGCGCGAGCTTCAGCGCCTCGTTCGCCTGCAGCGAGCCGATGACGCCCGGAAGGACGCCGAGCACGCCGCCCTCGGCGCAGCTCGGTGCGAGCTCAGGAGGCGGCGGCTGCGGGAAGAGGCAGCGATAGCAGGGGCCCTCGTGCGGCTTGAAGACCGTCACCTGGCCCTCGAAGCGGAAGATCGAGCCGTGCACGATCGGGATGCCGTGCCAGACCGACGCGTCGTTCAGGAGGTAGCGCGTGGGGAAGTTGTCCGCGCCGTCCACGATCACGTCCCAGCCCTCGCCGAGGATCCGGTCGACGTTCTCCGACGTGAGCCGTTCCTTGAAGACCTTGACGGTGACATCCGGGTTCAGCGCCTCGATCGTCCGCTTGGCCGAGTCGGCCTTGGACTCGCCGAGCCGGTCGGTCGAGTGGACGATCTGGCGCTGAAGGTTGGTCTCGTCGACCGCGTCGTCGTCGACGATCCCGAGGGTGCCGACGCCGGCGGCCGCGAGGTAGAGCGAAGCCGGCGAGCCGAGCCCGCCCGCGCCGATCAGGAGGACGCGCGACTCGAGGAGCCTGAGCTGTCCCTCCTCGCCGACCTCCGGGATCAGGAGGTGGCGGCTGTAGCGGCGGCGCTTCGCGGCGTCGAGCGCCTGCGGAACCTCGTACGCCAGCCCGTTCCGCTTCCAGTCGGTGAACCCGCCGGCCAGCGAGACGACGTGCTCGTAGCCGAGCTCCTCGAGGGTCTTCGCGGCGAAGGCGGAGCGATTTCCGCCCGCGCAGTAGACGAGGACCTTCTTCGACTTGTCGGGGACGGCAGCCTCGATCCTGGACTCCAGGTTCCCTCGCGGCACGTGCACCGCGCGGGGCAGGTGGCCCTCGTCCCACTCGTCGCGCTCGCGCACGTCCACGACCGCGACGGAGTTCTCGGACAGGAGGTCCTGGGCAGCGGCGGCGTCGACCTCGTCGATCTCGGACTTCGTCTGCTGGAGCAGTTCCCGGTAGGTCGGCATAACTTCACGAAATATAGCAACTTGACCCGGGCCGACCAGGCCGCGCGGGCTACGCTCGGCAAGTGTCCCCACGCACCCGCATCCGCCTGATTGTCGGCGGTTTGGCGCTCGCCGCGGCTGCCGTCGTGGCGGGGGTCGCCCTCATCGGCCGGGGGGACTCCAGCACCGACCGGAAGGCGCCCGTGCTCGAGCTCAGCGTCCTCCTCGAAGACGACTCGGAGGCCCAGGACCTCCGTGCGGCCGAGCGGGCATACGACAGCGGCCAGACCGGGGACGCCCGCAACCGGTTCGCGGCCATCCTGCGCGAGCACCCCGACTCGCTCGAGGCGGCCGTTGGCGCGGCCGTCGCCGCCTGGCCGGACGGGGCGCTCGAACGCCTGCGGGAGCTCGAGACAGCGCATTCCGACTCCGCGCTCGTCCACCTGCACCTGGGCCTCGTGCTCTATGCCGAGGGCAAGCAGGACGAGGCGACCGTGGAGTGGAAACAGGCCGTCGAGGCCGAGCCCGACTCCCAGTCCGCCGTACGCGCGGGAGACCTGCTCCATCCGGACATGGCTCCGGGGCTGCCCTCGTTCTTCACGACGATCGAGCCTCCACAGAATCTCGCCGGCAAGCCGGCGCAGGAGCAGCTGGACCTGCTCGAGGCCGCGGCGCGCAAAGGCGGCGCCGACGAGTGGATCCTCTACGGCACCGCGCTTCAGCGGGTTGGCAAGCCGCTGTCGGCCCGGGCCGCGTTCGACCGCGCTCTCGAGCTCGCCCCGGACCGGCTCGACGCCAAGGTCGCGGCCGCTGTCGGGTACTTCGACAAGGACGACCCTGCCGCGGCGTTCTCGCGCCTGGGGCCGCTGGCCCGCGACAATCCCGACTCCGCACTGGTGCGCTTCCACCTCGGTGTCCTTCTCCTCTGGATCCGAGACCTCGAGGACGCGCGCGCACAACTCGACAAAGCCGCGGCTACCATGCCCGAAAGTCTGTACAGCCGGGAAGCAAAATCGCTTCTTTCCCGTCTTGAAGGCATTGGGACCTAGCGTCTAACAAATAGTCCGTTCGGCCCATGGCGAACTGTCCGGTCGCCGTGCAAGAGTCGCGCCACACAAGCGTGGGATCCGGCACGGAGCGCCGTTGACAAATCGGGGGCCGTCAATACGGTCAGAGGAGGGGTCAGCGTGAAAGAGGGGAGAGGGAATGGAGCGAAAGGCGTGACGCTGGACGAGGACGCCTCCAAGGCTCTTGTCCGCCAGGGGCAGGAAGCCGGCTTCCTGACGCAGGAGGAGGTTGCGCTCACGCTCGACGAGCTCGACCTGGACTCCGCTCAGATCGACGAGTTCTACCAGCAGCTCGAAGAGCTCCACATCGAGGTCGTCGAGTCCGAGCCCGAGGAGGAAGAGTCCGCTTCGGCGCAGCCGGACGTCTCCGAGGTCTCGACCGACTCGCTCCAGCTTTTCCTCAAGGACATCGGGAAGGTGGCGCTCCTGACGGCCGCCCAGGAAGTCGAGCTCTCCAAACGGATCGAGCGCGGCGACCACCGTGCGAAGCAGCAGATGGTCGAGGCCAACCTGCGCCTCGTCGTCTCGATCGCGAAGAACTACCGCAACCAGGGCCTGCCCTTCCTCGATCTGATCCAGGAGGGGACGATCGGGCTCGTGCGCGCGGCGGAGAAGTTCGACTACCGCAAGGGCTTCAAGTTCTCCACGTACGCCACGTGGTGGATCCGGCAAGCGGTCGCCCGTGCGCTGGCCGACAAGGCGCGCACGATCCGCATGCCCGTCCACGTCGTCGAGAAGCTGAACAAGATCGGCCGCGTGGAGCGCAAGCTGCTCGCCGAGCTCGGCCACGACCCGACCGCCGATGAGATCGCCCGCGAGCTCGAGATCGACCGCGAAGAGGTCGAGCAGATCCGGCGGAGCGCCCAGGCGCCCATCTCCCTCGAGAAGCCGGTCGGTGACGAGGAGGAATCCGAGTTCGGTCACTTCCTCGCGGATCACTCCGCGGCCGCTCCCGACGAGGCCGCCGAGACGACGCTCCGCAAGGAGACGCTCAAGCGGATCCTCTGCGCGCTCTCTCCGCGAGAGCGCCGCGTGCTCGAGCTTCGCTACGGACTCGACGGCCAGCACCCGCGGACGCTCGACGAGGTCGGGCGGACCTTCAACGTCACCCGCGAGCGCGTGCGTCAGATCGAGAATCAGAGCCTGAAGAAGCTGCAGGCACTGGCCGAGAGCCAGAAGCTCAGAGACGTCGCGGCGTAGTTAAAGTCCCGGTCCGTGGCGGACGGACCCGACCAGGCCTGGCTCGAAGAGCTCTACGAGCTCCTCCGGATCCCGAGTGTGAGCGCGGATCCCGCGCACGCGGGTGACGTGCGGCGCGCCGGCGAATGGGTCTGCGACTTCGTGCGCGGCGCGGGGGGAGAGGCCGAGCTTGTCGAGACGTCCACCTTCCCGCTCGCGATCGGAGAGATTCCCGCATCGACCGGCAACGGCGACGCGCCGACGGTGATGGTCTACGGCCACTTCGACGTGCAGCCGGTGGAGCCGCTCGACCTGTGGGAGTCCGATCCCTTCGAGCCCGAGATCCGCGACGGCTACCTCTACGCGCGCGGCTCGATCGACGACAAGGGCAACTCCTACCTCGTCCTGAAGGCAGCCGAGCTCCTCGCGCGCGCGGGCGAGCTCCCGGTCAACGTGCGCATCACCTTCGACGGGGAGGAGGAGACGGGCGGGCACTCCATCGTCGACTTCCTGGAAGCCGACGAGCGCGGAGCGGACGCCTGCATCATCTTCGACAGCGGCATGCCCCGCGAGGACGTGCCCTCGTTCGACCTCGGCACGCGCGGGCTCATCTACTTCCATGTCCGCCTCAAGAGCGGCGAGCGGGACCTCCATTCGGGGATGTTCGGCGGCGCGGCGTTGAACGGAGTGCACGCGCTCATGCAGGCCCTCCAGGCCGTCGTGGCGGTTCCGGATGAGCTCCGGGCCGGTGTCATTCCGCCAACGGAGGAGGAAGTGCGGTCGTGGGCCGAGCTCGATCCCGGCGCGGCGGTGCTCGCCGAAGAGGGCGCGCGGCCGTTGGACGGGAAGGCGGCGGAGGAGTTCTACCTCCGCACGCTGGCCGGCCCCGCCGTCGACGTGAACGGGATTGTCGGCGGCTCACCGCTCCTGCAGAAGACCGTCCTCCCTGTGGGGGCGGAGGCGAACGTGTCGATCCGGCTCGCCCCCGGCCAGGACGCGGAGGAGATAGCCGGGGCCTTCGAACGGCTGCTCCGCGATGCCGCTCCCGAGGGCGCCGACTTCGAGATCGAGCGGTGGTCGTCGGCTCCGGCCGGATTCATCTCCCCGGACGCTCCCGCGGTCAGGCTCGCGCAGGACGCGTTCGAGCGCGTGCTCGGAAAGCGTCCGCTGCTCCTGCGCAACGGCGGGACGATCCCACTCGTGCCCGCCCTCGCGGACCGGGGCATCCCGACCATCCTCACCGGCTTCTCCCTCCCCGGCGCCAACATGCACTCGCCGAACGAGCGCCTCCTCGTCCGCTACATCCCGCTCGGCGTCGCGGCCGCGCGCGAGACCCTGCTCGCCTTCAAAGACCTTTAGCTAGACGAGGGCGCGGTCGTCGGAGCCCGCGTGCGCGTGCCCGTGCTCCGGGACGAGCCACTCGTGCCCGAACTGCCGCATCGCGTCGATGATGGGGAGAAGTGCCTCGCCCTTGGCGGTGAGCATGTAGTCGACGCGCCGCCGCGCGCTCGCCCGCTCGATGATCCCCTCCTGCTCCAGGACGCGCAGGCGCTCTGAGAGGGTGCGCGGGCTGATGCCCGGGCAGGAGCGCTCGAGTTCGGAGAATCGACGAGCTCCTTCGGACAGATCGTGGACGATCACCGCGGTCCACTTGGCGCCGATGATGTCGGCCGTACAGGCGACCGAGCAGTTGGCGTCGTGGACGGGACGCATCGTGCGCATGCGCTCATTGTAGACGGAGGCGTCCCTAGTCCCAGGGCGGCGGGTTGTGGACCCACCTGCCGCCGGCCATCGTCGCGACGACCTTCACCTCCGCAAGCTCCTCGGGCTCGCAGTCGAAGGGATCGCGGTCGAGAACGACGAGATCGGCGAGTCGGCCCGGGACGAGGCTGCCGCGGCGGCGCTCGGCTCCTTCGAGCCACGCCGGCGCGACGCACGTCGCGTGGACGGCCTCTTCGACGGTGATCCGCTGCTCGGGGTGCCAGGCGTCCCTGTCGTCGATCGTGCGCAGGACTCCGGCGGCGATCCCGGCGAGCGGGTCGAGCTCCTCGATCGGCGCGTCGGAGCCGTTGGCGAGCAACGCGCCCGCGTCGAGCAGCGACCGGTAGGCGTAGGCGCCCGTGGTCAGCCCGGCCCAGAAGCGATCGGCGAGGTCCCGGTCGGACGGCGCGTGGCTGAACTGGACCGAAGCGGCGACGCCGAGCTTTGCGAAGCGCGGCACGTCCTCGGGTGTGAGCAGCTGAGCGTGCTCGATCCGGGGCCGGAGGCCGCGCGGCTTCCATTCATCCTGCGTCGTCCCGAAGGCGTCCAGCGCCTCCCGGTTCGCCAAGTTGCCGATGGCGTGCACGCCGACCGGAAAGCCTGCGCGAGCGGAGCGGCGGACGATGTCCTCGAGCTCGGCGCGGCTGGTGATTTCGACTCCCGAGCCGTCGAGCATGCGGGCCGTCT
>JAICVP010000302.1 GCA_025935275.1 Thermoleophilia bacterium | reverse complement strand
CTTCCGGTGCTGCGGCGCGCGATGCGGGACGGGAACGCCCCGCACATGGCCAGCTGGCTGGCCGAGCACGGCTATTCGCTCACCGAGTGGGAGCCTGACCTCTCGTCGCAGACGGGTGCGAGCCAGGCGGGGATCCTGCTTGGCTCCAACGAGGACATCCCGGCCTTCCGCTGGGTCGAGAAAGCGACGGGCCTCCTCATGACGTGCTCGGCTCCGCCGGACTGCGCGGAGATCGAGCGGCGGCGTGGCACCGGGATCGGCCTCCTCACCAACGGCGGTGCGAGCCGCGGGAACCTCCTCTCCGGCGAGGCGGACCACGTGATCCTCACGGTCAGCCGGATCGAAGCGGAGAAGAAGGCAAATCCCGGCTACCGCGCCTTCTTCGCCAACGGTTTCAACGTGACGCGCGCGCTCGCCCTCTTCTTCTGGGAGGTGATCCTCGAGATCACCGCCTCGGCCCGGCAGCGACGCCGCGACGTCCGCCCTCGTGGACACCGAGGCGGCCTCTATCCGTTCATGCGGGCGGCAATGTGCGTGGTCGTCCGCGACCTGATCGTCTACGGCGTCCTCACCGACATGATGAAAGGCCGCCCCGCGATCTACGCGACCTTCTCGAGCTACGACGAGGTCGCGCACCATTCCGGGCTCGAGCGCATCGACACGCTCGAGGCGCTGCGTAAGCTGGACGAGCAGTTCGGGCGTATCGAACGGGCGCGGAAGTACGCGTCCCGGCCCTACGAGATCGTCGTCCTCTCCGACCACGGACAGACGCAGGGAGCGACCTTCCTGCAGCGGAACGGCTACGGGCTCTCCGACCTCGTCGAGCGGTCGCTCTCCCAGGGCAAGGTGACTGCCGTGGAGGGCGGCGACGAACAGGACGCGATGGTCGGGCACGCGGTCGGCGAGGCCACCGGCCGGCAGCCGAAGAAGAAGCGCTCCAAGAACGACGTCAGCGGCGAACAGGCCGTCGTCCTCGGCTCCGGGAATCTGGGCCTGATCTACCTGATGGAAGAGCCGAGGCGGCTGACCCTCGAGGAGATCGAGGAGCGCCACCCGGACCTGATCAGAGCTCTGCGCGAGCACCCGCACGTGGGCTGGCTGCTGGTGCGGTCCGGGAGCGACGGGGCGGTCGTGCTGGGCGGAAACGGCGTGCGCTACCTCGACGACGGCCGCGTGGAGGGCGAGGACCCGCTCGCCGATTTCTCCCCCACCGCCGCGCAGCACCTGCAGCGCACGGACTCCTTCGCTCACGTGGCCGACATCATGGTCGGGAGCTTCTACGACCCGGAACTCGACGAGGGCTGCGCCTTCGAGGAGCTCATCTCCTTCCACGGCGGGATCGGCGGCCCGCAGACGCGGCCGTTCATCCTCCATCCGGAGCGGCTCCGGGCTCCCGACGAGCCCATCATCGGGGCTGCCGGAGTGCACGCCGTGCTCGCCGGCTGGCGGACGCAACTCGAGGGCGCGTCGAGCTGATGCCGTCGCCGAAGATCATCTGCGTCGGTCTCAACTACCACGACCACGCGCTCGAGCAGGGAGCGGAGCTTCCGCAGGAGCCGCTCCTCTTCGGCAAGTTTCCGAGCGCGCTCATCGGCCCCGACGAGGCGATCGTCCTCCCTCCGGAGAGCACACACGTGGACGCCGAAGCCGAGCTCGCCGTCGTCATCGGCGCCGAAGGGCGGCGGGTCTCCGAAGGCGACGCGCTCGAGCTCGTCGCCGGCTACACGGTCGCGAACGACGTCACGGCGCGCGACCTGCAGAAAAGCGACGGCCAGTGGCTGCGCGCAAAGGGCTTCGACACGTTCTGTCCACTCCTCCCCGGAGTCGTCCCGGTCTCGGAGCTCGGCGACGGCGCCGGCCTCCGCATCGTCCAGCGCCTGAACGGCGAGGCCCTGCAGGACTCTTCGACCTCGGAGCTGATCTTCGGGGTGCCGAGGCTCGTCGCGCACGCCTCGGCGGTCTTCACGCTTCAGCCCGGAGATCTCATTCTCACGGGCACCCCGGCCGGGGTCGGGGCGCACCGGAATCCGCCCGTCGCGCTCGCGGACGGCGACGTCGTGGAGATCGAGATCGAGGGGATCGGGACTCTGCGAAACCCCGTGACGGCCTAGCCGCGGCTCACTCGCGCGGACCGAGGGATCTCAGAAAGGGTCGCAAAGACCGAAATCGGACACATGAACGTCCGATTCGCAGGCGTTGCGCTCGTCGTTCTGGCTGCAGCCATGACCGCTCCGAGCGCTGGTGCGCGCTGGTCTCCACCAGTAGGGACCGAGTGGCAGTGGCAGCTCGACAAGCCCCTCGACGTGTCCGTGGACGCGCCGGTGCACGACGTCGACGCCTTCGAGACGACGGCCCATCAGGTCGAGCGACTGCACAACCTCGGCCGCCACGTCATCTGCTACGTGAACGCGGGTGCGTGGGAGCGCTTTCGCCCCGACAAGGACGAGTTTCCCGACTCGGTGCTCGGCCGCGCGCTCGACGGCTGGCCGGGAGAGCGCTGGCTCGACATCCGCAGGATCGACCTGCTTGCCCCGATCATGAAGGCGCGCATCG
>JAICVP010000122.1 GCA_025935275.1 Thermoleophilia bacterium | reverse complement strand
CCGGCCGGGGCCGCGCAAGGCTTCGTCCGGCTCGTCCTTCACGCTGCCCTCATGGCGACCTCGCCCACGACCGAACGGGTCGTGTACATCAGGCCGCGCACGATCCTGCAGGTGCTCGGAATCGTGCTCGCGACGCTCGCGATTATCGCGTTCGTCTACCTCGCGTGGCACATCGTCACGTGGATCCTGGTCGCGGTGTTCCTCGCGCTCGCGCTCAACCCTGCGGTCGAGTACATCGAGCGGCGCGGGCTGAAGCGGGGCTACGCGGCGGCGATCGTCTTCGTGCTCGCGCTCGCCGCGATGGTCGGGCTGGGGTTCCTCGTTCTCCCGCCTCTGGTCAGGCAGGTGGCGGATTTCATCGAGGCCGTCCCGGACCTCGTCGACGACCTCGTCGCCGGCCGCGGGCCGCTCGGCTTCCTCGAGCGCGACTACCACATCGTCGAGCGCATCCGGGCGGCCATCGAAGAGCACGGCGCCGGCAGCCTCCTCGGGGTCACCGCGCCGGCGCTCGCCGTGGCCCAGAGCGTCTTCTCCATCATCATCGGCTCGGTCGCGATCGCCTTCCTGACCTTCTTCATGCTGCTCGACGGGCCGCGCATGCTCGATCGCTTCTACGCCTTCCTCCCCGACAGCGCACGCCCGCGCTGGCAGCGGGTCGGGCACGAGATCTATCGAACGGTCGGCGGCTACGTGACCGGCAACATCGTCATCAGCGTGATCGCCGGCATCGCGGCCGCGGTCGCCCTCTTCGCGGTCGGGAGCAAGTACTCGGTCGCGCTCGCGGTCGTCGTCGCCATCCTCGACCTCATCCCGCTCGCCGGGGCCACCATGGCGGCTGTGATCGTCTCGGCGGTCGTGTTCGTCGAGCTCGGCTGGGTCAAGGGCGTGATCATCGTCGCCTTCTTCCTGCTCTATCAGCAGCTCGAAAACCACGTCCTGCAGCCCATCATCTACGGGCGGACCGTGCAGCTGTCCCCGCTCGTGGTGCTCGTCTCCGTGCTGATCGGTGCCGAGCTCGCGGGGATTCTCGGCGCGCTCGCTGCGATCCCGGTCGCGGGCATCGTGCAGGCGATCGGCCGGGAGTTCCTGCGTTACCGGTCCGAGAGCGCGACCGCGCCTCCATAGGCTCCCGTAACGACCTCTAAAAGGGGGATTTGCACGGTGTTTGCGCCTCCCTACGCTTCGTGCGAAAGGAGACGACAGCATGGCAGCAACTCTCAGCCATGCGGCCGGGCAAGAACGATATGAAGTGCGCGAGATCCTCGAAGGCCAGGCGTTTGGCCACGAGGTCCGCCACGAATGCCGGGACTACGTCCAGGCAGTCGAGTTTGCGTTCGAATTCCTGCAGCGGCGCGATCCAGGCCGCGAAGGAGTCGTGCACGGGCTCGAAGTGGTGAAGGTCGACGGACGCCTCCGCGAGACGGTCTGGTCGTACGACCACGAGCGTGAGCGCGCCCGCGTCGATCCGGTGCGCAAGTGGGGCTACGACGTCACACGGAGCTGGAGCGGCCCGGCTCGCCCGGTGACGCGACCCACGTTCGGCCGCCTGCAGCAAAGACGCGCCTAAGTCTGGGATCCGCGGGTAATGAGCCTTACACTCCGCGGATCCCGCAGGCCTTGAGCGCTAGCCCCGAAACATACGAGTCGCCGCTCCGCGTGCTCGTCGCCGACGACGAGCCCCCGATCCGTTTGCTCTGCCAGGTGAACCTCGCGATCGCCGGCATGGACGTCCTCCAGGCTGCCGATGGAGCGGAGGCTCTCGTGGTGGCCCGCGCGGAAAAGCCCGACCTCATCCTCCTCGACCTGATGATGCCGAACGTGGACGGCTGGACGGTCGCAGAGGAACTAGGCGCGGACGAGGGCACGCGGGACATTCCCATCGTCTTCCTGACCGCGCGGGCGACCACCAACGACCGGCGCCGCGCGGAGAAGCTCGGCGCACTCGGGTACGTCCTGAAGCCCTTCGACCCCGTGCGGCTCGCGCCCCTCGTCGCCGAGGTGGTCGCCCGCTGCGCCCGCGGAGAAGCGGAGAACCTACGCCGGGAGCGTCCGCCCGCGCTCTGGCCCGCCGATCTGGAGGAATGAGGCCATTGCTCCGGCCCCCGCGGCGACGTACCATGCGACCGCCAGGGGCGGGCTAGCAAAGGAGCCGAAAACGAGGGGGCGTAGCTTCTCATCGCTGTTGCGGTCATCGACCGCTCTCGGCTGGGCGGCTGCCTTTCTCGCGCCGGCCCTCATCTCCTCGCTCGACGCGCTCTCGAACCGGCCGAGCTACCAGCTCGCGGGCTTCCTCTACCTGCTGGCGGTCTCGCTCGCGGCGTACCTCGGAGGTTTCGCAGCCGGTCTCGTGGCGACCCTGCTTGCGACGTTCGGCCTCGACTTCCTCTACACGCCGCCGCGACACGACTTCATCCCGGCGAACAGCGACCAGGCTGCGGGCGTCGCACTCTTCTTCATCGTCGCGATCCTGATCTCGCAGCTGTTCGAGCGTCGTCGCCAGGTGCAGCGAGAGGCCGAGGCTGCGTCGGCTCGGGCGAACCGGCTGCAGGCCGTCACCGCGCGGCTCGCGGAGGCGGTCACGCCGCAGCAGGTGCTTGACGCGATCGTGACGGAGGGCGTCGAGGCGGCAGAGGCGCGTGCGGGCGCCATCGGGCTGATTATGCCCGACGGCGAGACGATCGAGATCGTGGCGCAGCGGGGCTACGAGAGGAACCTCTTCGTGGGCTGGGAGACCTTCCCGTTGAACCGCGAGACCCCGATGGGAACGGCGATCCTCGATGACACGCCCTTCTTCTTCAGCACGTCGGCCGAGCGGAATGCCGCCTTTCCGGGCATGGGCGGCGTCTCCGGGCCGAGCCACGCCCTCGCGATCCTTCCCCTCGTGGTCGAAGGGCGCGCAATCGGAGCGGTTGCGTTCACCTTTCCGACCGAGATCGAGTTCGAGCCCGAGCGCCGCGCGCTGAAGGCAACCCTCGCTCAGCAGGCCGCGCAGGCGATCGACCGGGTGCGCCTGTACGAGGCGGAGCGCGCGTTGCGTCAGCGCATGACCTTCCTCGCCGACGCGAGCGAGCTCCTCGGCTCCTCGCTCGACTACGAGACCACGCTCGGCCAGCTCGCCCGCCTCGCCGTTCCCGACATGGCGACCTGGTGCTCGGTGGACATGGCCGGGCCCGACGGCTCGATCCAACGGCTTGCGGTTGCGCACGAAGATCCGGAGCGCGTCGCCTGGGCCGAGCGGCTGGGGGAGGAATATCCGCCTGATCCCGACCAGCCGATGGGCGTCC
Organism: Thermoleophilia bacterium; assembly: GCA_025935275.1. Lineage (GTDB taxonomy): Bacteria > Actinomycetota > Thermoleophilia > Gaiellales > Gaiellaceae > DATEOR01. The sequence goes on along the minus strand of JAICVP010000122.1, from coordinate 3,238 downwards.
CGAACGTCATCAGGACGAAGACGGCCGAGTTCGTCCCGGACATCACCGACGAGCTTCTCGTCGAGGCCGCGCAGGGAGACGAGCGCCTGCTCGAGATCGTCCGCGAGCTCGGGCTGCGCTCCGCGATCACCGTCCCGCTCGTCGCGCGCGGCCGGGCCCTCGGTGCTCTCTCGCTCATCCGGGACGACAGCGCCCCCCGCTATACGGAGCTCGACCTCGACCTCGCCTCGGAGCTGGCCCGGAGGGCGGCTTCGGCCGTGGACAACGCGATCCTCTACCGGGAGGCCGAGCGCCGAGGCGACGCGTCCCGGGCGCTTGCCCATGTGGACGACGGCGTCGTCCTGCTCGACCAGGAAGGTGCCGTGGTGTCCCTGAACCCGGCCGCCGCGAGAATCCTCGACGTCGACGAAGCGGGCGTTCTCGGGGAGACGGCCGTCGGCTCCATCGGCGGCTGGAGCGAGATCGAGGAGAACGCGCGGCCGGAGCGGGGCGGGACGCGAGGGCCCGTGACGCTACCGCTCGTCCGGGGCCAGGGCAACGAGCGTTGGGTGTCGGTCTCCGGCGTCGATTTCGGGGACGGCGCCGTCTACGCCTTGCGCGACGTGACCGAAGAGCGGCTGCTCGAGCGCGCCCGCAGCGACTTCGTCGCCACGGCGTCCCACGAGCTGCGAACGCCGCTCGCAGCCGTCCTCGGCGCGGTGAAGACGCTCAGGCGGGGTGACGTCTCCCTCGATTCCGACCAGCGCGAGATGCTCATGGACATGATCGACAGCGAGGCCGAGCGCCTCTCCGGGATCGTCAGCCAGATCCTCCTCACCGGCCAGCTCGACGCAGGTCGGCTTCCCCTCGAGCACGAGCGCTTCGACCCGGTCGCGCTCACGCAGAGCGTCGTCGACTCGGCCGAGCTCCACCTACCGAACGGCATCGAGCTCCGCATGCAGGCCGAAGTGGACGTGCCGCCGGTGGCGGGGGACGAGAACCAGCTTCGCCAGGTCATCTCGAACCTCGTCGACAACGCCATCAAGTACTCGCCCCAGGGTGGCGATGTCGAGCTTCGGCTGAACCGGAGCGGCCAGTTCGCGCGGATCGAGGTCGCCGACTCGGGCCTCGGCATTCCGCGCGACGAGCACGATCGGATCTTCGAGAAGTTCTATCGCCTCGACCCGGCCCTCACCCGCGGGGTGAACGGCACGGGCCTCGGCCTCTACATCAGCAAGGAGCTGGTCGAGCGCATGAACGGCCGCATCTCCGTGGACTCCGAGCCCGGCCGGGGCTCGACGTTCGTTGTCGAGGTGCCGCTGGCCGTCTGAGCCGCGGCCAGTACCGCCGCGATCCCCAGGCCGGTGAGCGGCCAGAGCAGGTAGGAAGCCTGGAAGACGCGCCCGAGGAAGAGCAGCACGAACATCGAGGCCGCGAACCCGGCCGCGCCGACCCAAGGCTGGCGTGAGCGGAGCTGGCTGCGGACGAGGACCAGCGTGATCGGCAGCCACACCAGCAGCGCCAGCAGTCCGAACGGGTACGCCGAGTTCCGGTTGTGCAGCACGTCGAGGCGAACGAGCAGCGACGCGAGCCCGTAGCCGATGATGCGGTAGTCGCCGGTGCCGTAGCCGATCGTGTCGGCCCAGAGATCTCCAGGGGCTGCGAGCAGGAATGGGAGCGCACCGAGAGCGACGACGGCTGCGAAGACGCCGGCCGCGCGCCCGAAGCTCTGGCGCCCGCCGCGGCTCGTGAGCAGCATCGCGACGAAGAACGGAATCGCCACGAGCGCGAACTGCTTCAACAAGATCGCTGCTGCGAGGCAGCCCGCAGCCCAGACGAACCGCGAGCGGCTCGCGAGACCGAAGGCGAGCACGAGGAAGAGCAGGCTCGGCGCATCGGCGGTTCCGAACCAGGCCGCCTGCACGATCAGCGGGTTCCCGGCCAGCACGGCGCCGACTGCGAGTCGCACGCTCAGGGGCCCTGCGAAGGAGAGCGCCGCCGGAATGAGCCCGAGCGTCGCGAGCAGGACGAAGAAGCGATAGTCGTCGAACGGCGCGGGGAGGAGCCGCCAGCCCGCCGACGTGAGCGCAGTGCCTGGGAAGTACGCGAAGTGGTCGAGCGCCTTGTGCCCGGGCTCGGCGCTTCCGTCTCGGCTGTAGAACCGCTCGATGCCCGTACCGCGGTAATCGTGCCCGTAGGGCGTCTGGCCGCTGAGGACCAGGTCGCCGGCAACCTCGATCTGATACGTGGAGTCGTTCGTGTAAAACCACTGGGCCGTCGAGTCACGGAGCCCGGCCTGCAGCAGCACGCCCGGGACGACCAGCAGGCTCGTGACGACCAGGGTGACGACAAGTGCGCGCCGCGCCGTCCAGCGCTCCCGCGCGTAGACGACGGCGACGACCAGGACGAGTCCCGCCACCACGGCTGCGAACTTGAGAAGTCCCGGGCTCCAGTGGCCCTGCGCGAGCGTCGCGAGGAAAGCGAGCGCGCCGTGCGGCTCGACCCTGCCCGTCCGGAAGACCCAGCCGCCCTCGCCGAGCCTGGCGATGTTGACGAGGACGAGCAGCCCGAGCGCCGCGAGCAAGGGTGCGGGGTGGACGATGCGTGCCCGCGGCAGCCGCAGGACTTCCACGGCGGCCAGGGGAGCAGCGGCGGGGACCGACCGGCGGGGGATTGGCGCCAATTCCACGAAGAACGCACCGTCCTCGAACCGGTCGAGCAGGTCAGCCGCGACGTGGAGGGCGAGCCGGGTCTTCCCGGACCCGCCGGCGCCGGTGAGGGTCACCAGCCGGACGTCGTCGCGAAGTAGCAGGATCGTGACCGCCCTGATCTCTTCGTCCCGTCCGAGGATTGGTGTTGTCTGGAGGGGCAGGTTGTTTGGCCGGGGGGCGAGCGTCCGGAGCGACCGGACGTCAACCACGGCACCCGGCGTAACAGGCGCCACGCTTTCACGTTGCGGCCTGGGCGTCACGGTTGCACGGCGTCGCGGGGCCGAGATGGCGGCCTCGAACCGTACGCACACCTCGGGCGTCGGTTCAAGCGCGGCCACGAGCCGTCGGACGGTCTCCCTGAGCGGCCGTGCGACGCCGCGTTCGAGATCCTGGACAGTCCGCTCAGCCAGTCCGGCGCGCTCGGCGAGGGCAGCCTGCGTCAGACCGGCGGCAAGCCGATGTTGACGGAGCAGCGCCCCGAAACCGGACCGATCGGCCGGATCCGCCATCGTCGCCCTCCACGTAGCTCGTCGCTCGAAGTGGAGCGT